>CANNKD010000065.1 GCA_947505205.1 Bacteroidota bacterium
ATCAGCATCGAAACAGGTTCACAGGTAATCAGTGGTAAACTACAGTTGATGATTGATGGCACCGTAGTTTTCGAACAAAGCGTAACAGCCGGAAGTATTTACCAAATCCCTATTCCATCCGGGGAACATAGCTTTAGGATAGATAATATTGGAACATCGTCCCTCAGCATCATCGAGTTGAAAGATATTATTTTCAGTAAATACCTTCCTAAATTAAGAGCTTTTGGACTATTCAACAATAGCCGTACTTTGGTTTGGGTGCACAACCGTAATAATAACTGGAAATGGTACAGACAAAACAATCAGGCTCCTGAAGCAGTATCAGGAACCTTATTATTACCCTATTATTCAGGCATTTACAAGGTTGATATTTACAATACAACAAGCGGTCTTTCTGAGGAAAGTATCGAGATGACTGCGACAGATACTGGATTATTAATACCGATTGAAGGCTTGTCAACCGACTTGGCTTTGAAAATATCGATTATTACCGGTTTATCCGAACAAAAATTAACTGAACCTGACCGTCCTCTCGTTTACCCAAATCCGACTTTTAATGAGGTAACTTTTAGTATCCAAACAAAGTCGGGCGAGTTTACTCAACTTGAAATATTTGACATTCTCGGTCGAATGGTGTACAGTGAAAGAATGGTGTGGCCTTCATCCGGATCAAAGCAAATAATCTGGGATACAAACGCAACAAGCAAAATATCTGGCATTTACGCCTATCGTTTTCGAACGGGAAACAAGCAATTCACGGGAAAATTGGTTGTGGAATGACACAAACTACCCCAAAGAATCTAAAATTATTTATTGATTTCAGATCAAAAATGTTGTAAAAAAAAAATCCGGAATAGAAAGCTATTCTGGACTTTGGGGCGAAACTTCAAATTAAAATAAATGAAAACGTCAAATTGTTAAAATATCTTTTTCTTTGATTTCGGTAAGTCTATCAATCTTTGCAATGTAAGTATTGGTAATCTCCTGAATCTTATCCAATAAAACATCGATTTCATCCTCAGGAATCCCATCTTCTTTCAGTTTCTTAGCTTCTTCGTTGGCATTACGGCGGTCGTTGCGAACGCTCACTTTTGCATTTTCAGATTCGACTTTTGCACGTTTCACCAGATCGCGACGACGTTCTTCGGTTAGTGGTGGCACATTGATTCGAATCAGTTCGCCTTCATTCGAAGGATTAAAACCCAGATTTGCTGCCATGATTGCCTTCTCAATCGCATGAATTGTACTCTTATCGAAAGGTTGAATCACAATCTGACGTGGATCAGGAGTGTTGATATTGGCGGTTCGCTCAATGGGCACATGAGTTCCATAAAACTCAACAAGGACGCCATTTAGCATAGAAGGACTTGCCTTACCAGCTCTGATTTTACTGAATTCTTTCTCCATGTGTTCGATAGCATGTTCAACAGCCTCATGCATCGTTTCTAAAATAAATTGTGATTCTTCGTTCATGATTTTTAATGTTTCAAATCTTAATACAAAATTAACGATTTTTATTCCTGTTATCCATCAAAAATTGCAAATTTTCAAACTTCAGCAAGTTATAATGGTTCAAAAAGTCCATAATACATTGGCGACTGTCTATATATATTTACTTTCATCTGATCAACAACAAATTCTGTTCTTTCAGGATTCCAAATATAAATTTTCAGTATGCTCTGCAAATCAATATCTTGCAATAAACTGCTTTTCAAAACGGTCGTCAAAAAGAATCGCTCTCCTGGTAAAATAGTATCATTATTTAAAGTTCCACTCTGCCAATGCAAAATTTTGTTTGTTTTTTCATCCTTAATCTCTAAAACAATCTTCGTTTGGATCATAGAATTTAAAGCCCTTCCGGAAGTAATAATACTGACAGTTTTTGGCTCTTTTTTATGAAATATGCTATCACAATGTTTCTGCCAAACATCACCATATATACGATTTTTATCGAAAATACTAATTGTTTTTATTCCACTAATTTGTTGATTATCTGTTATTTGAAATACTTTTTCCTTCACAGAAACCACAGCATGATTTTCAATATTATTTTTAGAAAACAGGAAATATTCGGTATTGAACCATGTGCAATTATGAATCTCATAGGGAAACTTATTCCGAACTATTTCTACCCAGTCAGCAGGTCCACCATCAGAAAGCGTGAAGGCAATGGACTCAGTGTTTAAATCAAAGATGAAATTCTGGAAATCAGTAATTTGGTCGTGTTTTGAAAACAACTTATAATCCTTAACCCCCTCTTTATCAAGATAAAAAGCCAGCATACGCGGTGTAGAAGAGTATGATACAACTGAAATATGGCTGCCATACCTTGAAAAATCCTTTTTAATTTCTCTCGCCGATTGATCATAACCTTGTTGATACATGGTTTCGTAATGTCGGCGATGAAACACCAATGTTGATATTCCAATAAACATGATCGTACTGACAATCAATAAATTAAACCTTCCAGGTAACGGTTTGAAAAAAGAAAAAAGGATAAGGATTACGAATGGAAAGGTGAAATAAAGTGTGCTGAATTGAATGATCGGAGTTTTGTAAATCGAGAAAAGATAAGCAGTTAAAAAACTAATACTGAACCAAAGCAATCCGGCAATTCTTAATTTCCACGACAGCATACGTTGCTTGTCCATTGTGATCAATGACAAGACAATAAGGACTGCAGAAATACCGATAAAGAATATTGAAAAGTGAAAGAAATATTTTAAGAAATCGAGTAAAAAAGTTGGCGAAGGCGCTCCTAACCAACCTCCGATATCGGATTTTTTTAATTGAAAATAAAAAACCGGAATATGCGGCGCATAAAGCAAAATTGCCCCAAGAGCCGAATAAATATATAGTTTTCTTTTGTCGCTTGAGATAAATAAAAAACCGGAAAAATAAATAAGTATCGCAGCAAAGGTGGAGAAGGCATGCATCACGGCCGAGAGAAAAAGTAAGGCCGAAAAAACCATATAATGCTGATTAACAATCTTTTCTGACTTAATAATTTTCGTCCAGCTATGCACAAGCCACAAAACCGCCCATAATCCCGTGGCGTAAGGACGTGCCAACTGACTGTAAAATACAAAATACTGCGTAGATGTTAAAAATGAAGCACTGATGAGTCCAACAGTTTTATTAAACCACTCTGTACCAATGGAATAAATTAACCAAACTGACCATATTCCGACTACAATAAAAGGTAATTTTATCCAATTTTCGCTAAAACCAACCATTTTGGTCCAATAATACAGGAATACCTGAACACCTGCCGGGTGAGAATCGTTTTCCATCACACCCAATCTGATCAAATCACTAAAATTTTTATATTCGACACGAAACAGCGCACTGAATTCATCGTGCATGAAAGGCAAATGCTGGATATCCCAAATCCTTAGAATAGAAGCAGTAATCAATAAAATACCAATCGGTAAACTATCGACATTCCATTTATCAAAAATATATTTTAATCGTTTACTGATCAATTAGTTACAATTGTTCCGATGGGTTCGCCCATAAGTACTTTCACCAAATTACCTGGCGTATTCATATCGAATACCATGATGGGTAAATTATTCTCGCGACAAAGTGTGAAAGCTGTTAAATCCATCACTTTCAGGTTTTGTTCGTAAGCCTGATCGAAGGTTAAATGTTCGTATTTGGTTGCTGATTTGTCTTTTTCGGGATCAGCCGTATAAATACCATCAACACGGGTTCCTTTTAAAATAATATCTGCCTTAATCTCGATTGCCCTAAGTGCAGACGCGGTATCGGTTGTAAAGAATGGATTGCCTGTTCCACCGCCAATCAGAACCACATGTCCTTTTTCGAGAAACGAAATTGCTTTTGGACCGCTCATTGAATCGGCAATCCTGTCGATATAAACACCCGACAATAGATCGGCTTCGACATCCATGGACTGCAATGTTGATTGAAGCGCGATGCTATTGATCACCGTTGCCAGCATCCCCATATAATCGCCCTGCACACGATCCATTCCCTGACTTGCCCCGGCCAGGCCTCTGAAAATATTACCACCACCAATGACAATGGCAATCTGCGCGCCCATTTTCACTGCTTCTTTAATTTCGGTAGCGTAAGCGTTTAACCGAACGGGATCAATTCCATGGTTCTGATTTCCCATTAATGCTTCGCCACTCAGTTTTAATAAAACTCTTTTGTATTTCATAAACAACTGTCTCAGAATGAATAACCTATATTAATAAATCCAATTGCGTTCGAATTATAATTACTTCCCATTACTGTAAATTCGATCGGGCCAATAAAGCTATTGTAGCCAAAAGCCATTCCATAACCAAGCATAAAATCTTTAGGAGTAAACAGATCGGCAATATCGTTCGCAATAAAGCCGGCGTCAATCTTAGGCGTAATATAAAAGGCTTTATATATATTATATTGCCACGCAAACTTGGTAATAATTGTTTGAACGCCTCTTTTTTCAATAAAACGAAGGCCATTGAAAGAGATGAAACCATCAAAGCTTGTATTGTTGTTTTGTCCACCCACAATGAATTGATGCTGATATGGCGTATTTGCACTTTGAAGCGTAAAACCGGCAAAATATCCAGCTTTAAACGTGCTTTTTTTACTTACCGGGAAGTTGATATTTTGCTTAATTTGAAAAACAAGTGAATTCTGAAATAAATCCGTCATCCAATCATGGCTGAGAGCAACAACATATTTTAGTTTAAAGTCGATTTTTGTCCCCGTTGTAGAGAAGCTTGAACGGTCATAACTATCTGATCCGATGCTGATAAATGGTGTAAAATATGAATTAAACCCATAGTCAAAATCAGTACTTATGTCGCTTTTAACTTTAAAATATTCATATTCCAGTCCGATCTTAAATTTCGTGATATGTCGTAAACTTAACTGGGTAAATAATTCAATACGGTTTTCATCAGTTTTGATCACATCTTTCACAGAACCATCTTCATATTGATTGAATCCAAGATTAAAATAAGTATATTTAACTCCAAAGCCGGGTTTCATACCGCGATCAATAAGATAAAAAACGGAAGCCTTGGTGTTTTCACCCAAACCGGCATCGATAAATAATTTTGAACCCTTGAAAACTACATTTTTAAAGGTAGCATTGAGCAAGAGTGCCACTTTGTAGTCAGAATCGTAATGAATTCCGACACCAAGTATACCCTGATCGCCCTCACTTACTTCGATCACCAAGGTTGCGCCGCCCACATCTGGTAAAAAAGAATAATCAACGCTTTCAAAAAAACCACTTGCGTAAGCTCTGATAACACCTTCATTTAACTTATCCAGCAAAATCCATGATTGCGGGTTCACCTTCAAGGATCCTTCCAGATAATTCTTCGACACGTTTTTTAGTCCAATATATTGAATAGATGTAATGTAAATAGAATCGGGAATACGCGCATCTTTCGCTTTATATTCAGCCGCACCGAGGCTATTGATCGAATCGGCCAATCTTTTTAACTGCGGAAATATCGCTCTTGCCGACAATTCTCCGGCCTTGATAATGCTATCATAATCGGTAAAACTCATCAAATCATATCCGGCAAGATCAGGTTTGAGATAAATATCGGTGTTTGCCAAACCTTTTTCATACGCATCAATTCGATGAAATGATGTAATCTGATCTAATACCCTCACCATAGAATTAAGTTCATCTTTTGTATAAAGATCAGATTGAATATCTATTCCAATAATGATATCAGCGCCCATATCCTTTACTTCCTTCACCGGATAATTATTCACCACGCCACCATCAACTAGCAATCGGCCGTCATACTCAACAGGTGTAAAGAAACTTGGAATTGCCATACTGGCCCGCAGTGCTTTGGCTAAAGAACCTTTTGTTAATGTAACGTTTTCGCCATTGGTCAGGTCGGTGCCGATGCAGACAAAAGGCGTAGGTAATTTTTTAAAATCAGTGATATTATATACCGGACTTGTCGTTTTAGCCAGAAGCATATTGATCATTTGTCCGTTGTGCAGACCTTGTTTCAATGCAATTTTATTCCCTCTGATGGGTAAAGTAATAACAAATCGATCGGCATTCTCCTTTTCCTCAACCGGAATATATTTTCGTTCTACCTTATCACTCAAAAGCATGTCCCAATCCTGATGTCTGATAATTTCCGCCATCATATCCGGACTATAACCAGTGGCGTATAAACCACCTATTACACTTCCCATACTGGTTCCGCCTATATAATCCACATGAAGACCAGCCTCCTCCATCACCTTGATAACACCAACATGTGCAAATCCCTTGGCTCCACCTCCACTTAAAACCAATCCCAATTTTGGCCTATGGTTTACAGTGGCTTGCTGTGAGAACGATGTAAAGCCAATGCAGAAAGTAAAAACAAATGTTAGAAACAGCCAAAGAAATTTCTGATTAGCTTTCATACTAAAATTTTGGATTAAAACTCTCATAATCAAGTTCTAATTTTGTGAATCCTATAAAATAGTTTGTGTAATCGGTGTAACTGTTATTGTTAACTGTAACATGATAAACCATATTAGCTTGTAAACCAAGTGTATCACGTGCTACGATTCCTAAATTTTCTGCTTGGTTTGTGATAGTCAAATTCACTCTCGAGTCACCTAATTTTTCGATGATCCAAACGGCATTTTGCTCAAAAGTAACATCAGCCACCTTGTTTCCATCCGAGGAAATATAATAGACGATATTAAACTTGGCGGGGGGATTCACAACTGGAACCGAATACGAATATGTTGGTATTTCAGGCGGAGTGTCCCCATTGTTACACGAAGAAATGATCAATATTGTCATCAATGCTGCAATATTGATAGAAAGGTTTTTTTTCATAACATTCTACTTTTAACGTAATCATTAAACAGTTCTATCGATGAATTTCAATTAATAAAACCCAATGATGACCAATACCAATCACGAAATTACAATGTTTCAGGTTTCTCCGGCAAATTTACCGTGACAATTTTTATATTTCTTTCCGGAGCCACATGGACAAGGTTCATTTCGGCCCACTTTCTTTTCGACATGAATTGGCTGAACGACTTCTTTTTGCTGTGTGTTGCTGTGTGCCTGCGATAATAAATCGGAGCGCTCTTCCTTCATCTTGCTTCTGTCTAATCCGCGTGGGCGTTGCGCTTCATGCACTGTTGACGAATCCTGAATCGGAATATCGGCACGCATCAAAAACGAAATCACTTCTTTATTAATTTTCTGAACCATCGTTTTAAACAGATTAAACGACTCGAATTTATAAATCAACAATGGATCTTTTTGTTCATAGGTAGCGTTCTGAACCGACTGTTTTAAATCGTCGAGTTCGCGGAGATGCTCTTTCCATGAGTCATCGATCAAAGCTAAAGAGATATTCTTTTCGATGGAGAGTGCCACTTCACGTGGGCCATTTTCGACTGCTTTTTTCAGATTAACCACAATCTGCATCGCCTTCAATCCATCGGTGATCGGAATGGCAATATTCTCAAACCTGCTCTGTTTTTCAAAAACATCTTTTATCACAGGCATTGTCTTTTCGCCTATACGCTTGGTTTTGTTGTTATAATTGAGGGTGGCCTTGTCGAATAAAGTTTCTGTTAACTGTTCAGCCTTCTTCGAGGAAAACTCATCCTGACCAAATGGTGGCTCCATCCCAAAATTTGTCAATACAGCTAAACGGAATGCCTCATAGCTATTTTGATCCTGATGTTCAGTAATTAGGTTTTCGCCTAAGTCGTATAACATATTTGAAATATCAACCGACAAGCGTTCGCCAAAGAGTGCGTGGCGACGTTTTTTGTAAATCACTTCGCGCTGGGAGTTCATCACGTCATCGTACTCCAGCAATCGTTTACGAACGCCAAAGTTATTTTCTTCCACCTTTCGCTGTGCACGTTCAATCGATTTGGTAATCATCGAATGTTGAATCATTTCGCCTTCTTTCAAGCCCAAACGATCCATCAAACCTGCAATACGACCCGAGCCGAACATACGCATCAGATCATCTTCGAGTGAAACAAAAAACTGTGAACTTCCCGGATCGCCTTGTCGGCCTGCACGACCGCGCAACTGACGATCTACACGCCGTGATTCATGACGCTCAGTACCAATAATAGCCAACCCGCCGGCTTCTTTCACTCCCAGTCCGAGCTTGATATCAGTACCACGACCAGCCATATTCGTTGCAATGGTAACAACACCGGCTTGTCCGGCTTCTTTCACAATCTGCGCTTCTTTCTGGTGTAATTTTGCATTCAACACATTATGCTGTATAGCTTTACGTTGAAGCATCCTGCTCAACAACTCGGAGGTTTCAACCGAAGTTGTACCAACAAGAACCGGTCTTTTGGCTTTCACCAAACTCTCAATCTCGTCGATGACAGCGTTAAATTTTTCGCGCTTGGTTTTATACACCATATCTTCACGATCCTGGCGCGTAATCGGACGGTTGGTTGGGATCACCACAACATCTAATTTATAAATATCCCAAAGTTCACCGGCTTCTGTTTCAGCCGTTCCAGTCATACCGGCCAATTTACCATACATTCTGAAATAATTCTGTAATGTGATTGTAGCATACGTTTGTGTGGAAGCTTCAATCTTCACATTTTCCTTTGCTTCAATGGCCTGATGCAAACCATCTGAGTAACGGCGACCTTCCATGATACGGCCAGTCTGCTCATCAACAATTTTGATTTTATTTTCAATGATAACGTATTCAACATCTTTTTCGAACAAAGTGTAAGCCTTGAGCAACTGAGAAACCGTATGCAAACGTTCCGATTTGATGGTAAAATTGCGGATGATATCACTTTTTTTCTCCAACATTTCTGCTTCATTAAAGCCAAGTTTCGATAAATCAGCCATTTCGGCACCAACATCGGTCAGGATGAAAAAATCAGGTTCATTATACGAAGCAGTAAGCAAATCAATACCTTTCTCGGTAAGATCAACCGAATTGTGTTTTTCATCGATCACAAAATACAATTCGTCGTCAATAAGATGCATTTCTTTGGCCTGATCTTGCAGGTAAAAGCTTTCCGTTTTCTGCATCAAAGCACGCATTCCTTCTTCGCTGAGGAATTTGATGAGTGCCGAACTTTTAGGTAATCCGCGGAAAGCTCTGAAAAGCAGATCTCCACCACGTTTCAGCTCAGCGTCTTTCGGATTTGATTGTAATATTTTCTTTGATTCGGCCAACAAACTACTCACCAACGATTTTTGCGCATTGTATAATTTTAAAACGTCAGGCTTCAAAACATCAAATTCATGGCTATCACCTTTTGGTGTTGGACCACTGATAATCAATGGAGTACGGGCATCATCGATCAAAACCGAATCTACCTCATCCACGATGGAATAATGGTGCTTGCGTTGTACCAATTCATCCGGATTGCCTGTCATATTGTCACGCAGGTAATCGAAACCAAATTCGTTGTTGGTTCCGTAAGTAATGTCAGCCAGGTATGCTTTGCGGCGATTACCCGAATTAGGTTCGTGTTTATCGATACAATCGACTGTTAAGCCAAGAAACTCATACAAAACACCCATCCATTCCGAGTCACGTTTGGCAAGATAATCGTTTACGGTTACAAGATGAACGCCTTTACCAGCTAAAGCATTTAGGTATACCGGCAAGGTTGCTACGAGCGTTTTTCCTTCACCGGTTCCCATTTCTGCAATTTTTCCCTTATGTAATGCAATACCGCCGATGAGCTGCACATCGTAATGAACCATATCCCAGGTGATGATATTTCCGCCTGCAGTCCAGGAATTTTTATAAAGAGCCTGGTTACCTTCGATGGAAACATGATCACGTTTTGCGGCAATATCCTTATCCATTTCAGTGGCAGTTACCTGAATAACAGCATTTTCCATGAAACGTTTTGCAGCTTCCTTCATCACTGAAAATGCCTCTGGAAGGATTTCGGTAAGCTTCAATTCGGTTTTATCGTAAATTAGCTTCTCGAGTTTATCGATCTGAACATAAAGTTTCTCTTTCTCGTCGGCTGACATCTCGAAACCGGCTTCAATTTGTTGTTTGAGTGAATCGATTTCGTTTTCTTCGGTTTCAATATTCTTTGCAATTCGGCTTTTAAACTCCAATGTTTTGGCGCGCAAAGCATCGTTATCTAATATTTTGATGGTTTCGTAGGCGGCAAGTGTTTTCTGCAAAATAGGATTCACTTCTTTCATGTCGCGACTCGATTTGTCGCCAATAAGTTTCTTGAATATACTGAACATAATCTATAGTTTCGTTTGTGGTTCGCTTCTTAAATCAATAATCATTCCGCACTTAAAAATAGCACGAAATTACTGCAAAATTAGGTGAATTTATTGGGGTTTCATAATCGGAAATGAATTACGAATTACTGCCTTCTCAACCTATTTAAATGATAAACAAGATTTTGCCCGGGTTGTGGTGCGGGTGCCATACCTATTGTACCATCTTTTAATAGGATGATATATTCGGGAAAGGTTTTCACACGATACGCTTCCAGCATAAGGATATCTTCGCCAAGATTGAATAACATCCAATTCAAATTATTGTTTTTGAAATACTTAGCTGAGTTATTGAATCCATCAGCGGTCGAAATTGTGATGAAAGTATAATCCTCCTTAAAGGAATCATATAAATTTTTCATATCATTCAATCCGCTTAAACAAGCCTGACAACTGTCCTGAATGAAATTCAATAATATCCCCTTCCCTTTCAGTTGTTCACCCGAAACAACTTTGTTTGCGGCATTTTTTAACTGAAATGCTGGTGCTACACTTTTATATTCGAGATACTTAACTTCCAAAATGATATTGGCTGCCATTTGTTTGTGTTCCGCAAACAGGCTCTGTTGTTGAAATTGATTTAATAGGTTCAGGATCCTTTCCTTGTCGTATTCCACATTGAAGTATAAATCGCGTAGATTAAGTAAACAAACCAGTTCACAAAACTGTGGCTGATTGTTAAACAACAGATTGTTTGTGATATAGCCGACGAAACCGGTCAGAGAAGATTCCATCGCTTGTTTGAGTGCTTCGGACTGATACCGTCTGTTACTGATGAAATAATCCCGAAAAACCTCATTCACCAGATTCATATATTCCGGATTTGAATACACAATTGGCTTACCAAAAAACATATTCTTAATCCATTGATCCGAACTTCGCGACCGCACTGTTTGTAACAAAGTGGCTTGCTTAAAAGTATTATAATCAGTTACAAAGCCATCTACTTTTGCAGGCAAACGGACATCTATGGCCTGTTTAAGTGAATCAAGCAAATCGACACGCCGATTGTGATACAAATCGTTAAAATGCTGCATCACAAAAGCATTGAATATCATATTTATATCGTCAATCTGCTTTTGAATTCCGCCATCATTACTTTCCAAAACGATTAGTTGAATGGATTCTTTTTCGAAATAAGAAGTGCTTGCTCCGTTTTTTGGTTGCGAGATTTTAAATCGATAGGTTGAACCAGGTTTCAAAACAATTTCGGCGCGATCAAGACCAAGTGCGATTTGGACAGATGTAATTTGCTCAATATCAATATGCAATTCGAATTTCCCTTGCGAATCAGTTTTCGAATTTGCCAGGGTTTGTTCCAGATAGGATACGTAATCTTTTTGTATAATCACACGCACCATTTGGTTTGGCGCATTGCTTTCGCCTTTGATGATAACCGTGGCGGCATGCATTTGGAACGAGAAAAGAAGAAATAAAATGTTAAGGAATCGAATCATTGGATACATTTTCACTTGAAACGCTAATTCTCAGGTTTCATTGAGAGATCGACACAGGCCGGCACGAACTGACTCGCATCACCGCCATTGCGCACCACATCACGGATTACGCTTGAAGTGATGGCGGTTAACTCAGGCGTAGTGAGCAGGAAAATTGTCTCAATTTCATTGAAGAGCTTTTTATTTACTTGCCCGATGCTGCGTTCAAATTCAAAATCGGCGGAAGTTCGTAAGCCACGCAAAATATAATTGGCACCAACCGAACGGCAAAAATCAACGGTAAGACCTTTGTAGGTTGTGACTTCAATTTGAGGATATGCTTTAAAAACTTCCCTAATCCATTTTTGTCGTTGCTCAATTGAAAAATAATAATCCTTCGACGTATTGATGCCGATAGCGATAATAATCTCATCAAAAAGAGATAAAGATCTCAAAACCAGCGATTCGTGACCTAAGGTAATCGGATCAAATGATCCTGGGAAAACAGCTATTTTTTTCATTTGGTAAGAAGTATTAATCAAAGATAAGTCATTCAGGGTTTGAGAAATTTAATCATAAAGGGCTCAAGACTGACACATACCGAACGGAAACTTTGATTTAAAACAGATTCCAACCGATTGAAAGAAATCCATTCAGCCTTTTCAATTCCTTCAGAAAACTGTGGGTTTAGCACTTTGCCATCTTCAGTTGTCATCAGAAACCACTTCGTTTTTTTTATTTCCCATTTTCCGTGACTAAAATAAAAATGTCTTGTAACAGTCAATTCCTCAATCAATTGCATCGAAGATAAACCGGTTTCTTCTTCCACTTCCCGCACGGCGGTTTCTTCAAAAGATTCATTCGCCTCAACATGTCCTTTTGGCAAATCCCAATAGCCCGAACGGTAAATAAACAACATTTCTTTATTTCCATTTACGACCAATCCGCCGGCCGCCTCCACCTCATTGTATCGTTTTTCGATTAAAATACGAAAATCCAATTCAGCCGAAGCCGATTCAAGATATAAATCACTTATAATCTGTTTATTAAGCCAATCGGACAGCACCCGATAAAATGCAGAAGCCGACTCACATTTTATTGGCTGAAGATTCCCAAATTGTTTGTGATTCCCCGTACCTGAAATCGTAAACAGACATCTTTGATCACAAAATATATTATACCTTTGCTTCATGAAATTCAACACCGATTCAGCGTTAAAGCTTGCCGGATTTTTACTGCAAATTAAAGCAATAAAACTCAATCCGTCATCACCTTTTACATGGGCATCAGGATTAAAAAGTCCGATTTATTGCGACAACCGCATCACATTGTCCTATCACAAGATCCGAACACATATCCGTCAGGAGTTTGTAAATGTGATTCAGGAGAAATACGAAAGACCTGATATTATTGTGGGTGTTGCCACGGGAGGCATCGCTCAGGGCGCATTGGTGGCGCAGGAACTAGGCTTGCCATTCGCTTATGTCCGTACCGAAAAAAAGGCGCATGGTCTTACAAATCAAATCGAAGGCATTATTGAAAAAGGAAATACAGTTGTTGTGATTGAAGATCTGGTTTCGACCGGAGGAAGCAGTCTGCATGCTGTTGAAGCTTTGCGTGAAGCCGGAGCAAATGTAAAAGGAATGGTTGCGATTTTCACTTATGGACTTGCCATAGCACATGAAAATTTTAAAAAAGCTAACTGCGATCTCACTACACTAACCGATTTCGAAACTTTAATCGAAAGAGCCGTTGAAGAAAGTTATCTCACTGAAAAAGAGCTTATTTCACTGAAAGAATGGCAGATAAACCCATCGCATTGGAGCAAACAATTCGATTCAAAATAATCATTAATTACCTTTTAAAATGGAATTTACGAGCGAATGGAGAGCCATCAACAGCAGCCCTGAGAAGGTTTTTATTTTTCTTTCCGACTTACAGAACTTTGGTAATTTAATGCCCGAACAGGTGATTAATTGGGCTGCTGACACCGATAGCTGTTCGTTTACAATCAAAGGAATGACGGATTTGAAACTTAAAGTACAGGAGCGCAAACCTAATTCCCAAATCTCACTTGTCCCAGACGGAAAATCACCTTTCAGTTTCACCCTCGATTCCAATATCAGGGAAAATAATGCAGGTTCGGACGTGAAGATTGTTCTAAACGCAGATTTAAACCCCATGCTCGCCATGATGGCCAAACGACCGTTGCAAAATCTGGTGAATATCATTGCCGAAAAGCTAACCCAATTACTTTAGCCAATAATTACGATTTACTTTGTAGTTTATTGAATGATTTCTTTCACTTATCTTTAAAATAACTGAAATATGAAAATAATTGTTCGCAAGACATTAAAATACAGCGCAATCATTATTAGCACCATTTTGATCCTGATGATTTTACTTCCTATTTTATTTCCCGGGGTAGTTACCAACGAATTGAAAACCTTATCAAAAGAATCACTCAACAGCGAAATATCTTTTAAAGATACGGATGTTTCCTTCTTTAAACATTTTCCAAACCTGACAGTTACACTGAATGATTTTCTGATTTCCGGATCTGCTCCCTTCGAAAATGACACTCTTATTGGCGGAAAAGAAATCAGTTTTGGGATAAACCTCGCCTCACTTTTTAAGGAATCTATTGAGGTAAACAAGCTGTTTTTCGATAAAACGTATTTTCAAATTTTGACAGATGCCAGCGGAAAGGTAAATTATGATATTTATAAAAGTGATACGTTAACAGTTGAAGTTCAATCTGGTATGCCTGAGACACATCTAAATATTGAAGGGATTACGATTACCAACAGCCGTTTTGTTTATGAAGATCAATCTTTCCCTATGTCACTGAAAATCAATAAACTCGAATACCTCGCAAAAGCAAGATTTGATAATTCTTTGTTCAGGCTCGAATCAGGTTTATTTTCTGAAGGCGTTTCATTCAGTTATGACGGCACTGAATATTTACAAAACAAAGACGTAAAAGGCTCGATGATAACCGCCATCGACATTGATGCTTTCAAGATAGATCTCATTAAAAACGAATTGATGGTGAACGATTTACCGGTCAAATTCAATGGCAGCACAACCTTACAAGACAAGGGCTACGACATTGATTTTCAACTTGTTTCAGGCGAAACAAATTTTGCAAACTTTTTCTCAATATTACCTTCTGACTATGATAAATGGTTTAAAAACACAAAATTTGGCGGATCATCAAAACTGACCTTCACCATGAAAGGTATTTCACGCGAAAACACCGGACAGGAACCCGATTTGAATGTTCATTTGACCGTAAAAAATGGTAAAATTCAAAATAATTTAGCTCCCAAACCGCTCGAAAATCTCACATTAAATTTTAATCTTGGACTTCCTTCCTTTAATTACGACAGTTTAGTTCTCGCCATTGATACGCTAAAATTCACGCTGGCGGATGAGGCGACCCAATTAAATCTGTTGATAAAAGGTATGGACGTGCCATTTATAAATGCATCTATCAACAGCAAAATCAACCTTGATTTATTAACCCAGGCGATCGGGCTCGATTCAATCAAATTTGGAGGAAATTTGAAAATAAACGCAAATCTTCGAGGAGTTTATGATGAGCAAAAGCAAATAATCCCGACTATTTCAAGTGATATCAGATTAGAAAACGGCTTCCTGCAGACGCCTTATTATCCGAATCCCGTCGAACAAATCACAATAAATGCCCTGATAAACAACAAGTCGAACAGCATATCAGGCTTAAATATCGAACTGCTCCCCGTCACTTTTTCTTTTGAACAACAGGCTTTCTCATTGAAGACCAGTCTAAGCGATTTCGACGATTTGAAATATGAGATAATCGCAACCGGAACCTTAGATTTAGAGAAACTTTACAAAGTTTTTGCTGTGGAAGATTTTTCGGTCAATGGCCTTCTCATTGCAGACCTTAACCTGAAAGGACGCCAATCGGATGCCGAAAAAGGTAAGTATCAGAAACTTAACAATCATGGAACTCTCGAACTTCGGAATGTAAATCTCAAAAGTAATCTCTATCCAAATTCTTTCAATATCCCTTCTGCAGTTCTGACTTTTGAAAACGACAAAGCCTGGATTAAGAATTCAACATTAAAATACCTTGAAAACGCATTTACATTGAATGGATATTTTCAGAATTTCATCGTTTACGCACTCTTCGATAATGAGTTAAAAGGAAATATGCAGGTAAATTGCAACCTTTTGATTGTGGAAGATTTTATGATGCCGGCTGATACAACAATCGACACCACAACATCGACTGCAGCTGTTCAACTACCTGTAAATTTAGACTTTACCATAAATTCAAATATCCATGAGATTATTTACAGCGAAACAAAAATCAGTGATTTTATCGGTAATGTCGGAATTCAAAAGGGAAAATTATCCCTTCGGAATACCGGATTCAACATTGCTGGCGCTCATCTTCTCATGAATGCTTCGTATCTTCCAACAACGACACAACGAGCCGATTTCAATTTTTCGATGAAAGCTGATTCTTTCGATGTGCAGCGCGCCTACCATGAGATTCCAATGTTTAAGGAATTATTAACTTCAGCAGAAAATACAGAGGGTTTGATTTCGATGGAATATGCATTAAAAGGGCGTTTGAACGAAAAAATGGAAGCAATCTACCCAAGTATCAAAGGTAAAGGTTATATCAAACTTGAGAATGTAAAAGTAAAGGGATTAGAGCTTTTCTCAGCCATCGGGAAAGCCGTAGGCAAAGACAGCATCAGAGACCCAAATCTTGAGGCAGTTGTAATCAATTCATCGATTGCAAATAACATAATCACTATCGAAAAAACCAAGATGAAAGTATTTGGTTTCCGGCCAACTTTTTCCGGACAAACCTCCTTTGATGGTAAATTGAATTTGCATCTCCGCTTAGGCTTGCCACCGCTGGGAATCGTTGGCATTCCCATGTCCATTACCGGCACTTCCGACAATCCGATTGTGAAAGTGAGAAAAGAACAAAAGTATGATAAACTGCAGGAAACAATTGATAACGAATAGGTTATAAAAGCAAAAAAGCCCTAAATCAATAGATTTAGGGCTTTTTTTTTAATATTGATTATGCAGTTTATTGCACTACCAATTTTCCACTTTGAACTTTTGCACCATCTATAATTTGATAGAAATAGGTACCTGAGGAAAGGTGATCAATTGAGATTCGTTGATTGTCTGTTGCCTCCTGCGATAATAC
>CANNKD010000066.1 GCA_947505205.1 Bacteroidota bacterium
GTGCAGCGATTGCCATTCGAAAAAAGCGTCATCAACCAGATTGCTTTCGGAAAGTGATTTTGAAACGCAAAAGATTGCAAAAGCACGCAATTATCGTATTGAAAATGTTCGGGTTATCACAACAAAAAAATCTGGTTATCCGCTGGTTAACACTTTTGTAGATGAAAAATCACATAAAAGCTATCTCATTAAAAAATCGACAAACGATACGGCATTGATAAAATCACCCCTACCAATTTGTATCGAAGGAAAGGCGCACGAACGCTTAAGTTGCGAATCGTGCCATAGTGCATGGGTATCGCAATGTATTGGGTGTCACACAAGTTATGAGGCCGAAACGAAAGGATATGATATGTTGTCCAATCAAGATAGGAATGGAACCTGGATAGAATATGCCAGTGAAGGATTAGCAGAATTACCTATTCTGGGGATGAGAATGAATAAAGACTCCAGCTTAACAATTGGCACTTTTGCGCCTGGAATGATCATGAATCTTGACCACAACTTTCCGGGATTTGAAAAAGAAACAACCTTCCATCGCTTGTATGCGCCAGTTTCAGCTCACACAACTATTCGAAAAGGCAGAAACTGTAAGTCGTGCCATAACAGTTCTTTAGCCATAGGGTATGGTAGAGGAAAATTAGAGTTCTCTATGAATGGACATTGGAGTTTTTATGCCGAATACCAGGACAATCCAAACGACAAATTACCCGAAGACGCATGGATTGGCTTTTTAAAAGAGCGAAATGATCTTGTATCAACACGATTAAATATGCGTCCATTTACTGTTTCGGAGCAAAAAAAGATCCTACAGGTTGGTTCATGCTTAAGTTGCCACGACGAATCAAGTTCGGTGATGCAACAAAGTCTGGTTGATTTTGAAAAAGTTTTAAGGAGAAGAAGTTCAAAATGTAAATTACCCGCTTGGTAATTTTTTTAAAAGAAAAACAGTTTGAAACTAGCCGCCATCAACAACACCGATAAAACCAACTTTAATTTATATTCGGAAAAAGTACGGCTTCCATACGCAGATCCCGCGAATCCACTCACAACCACTGCAGCCATATAATAGACTATATTCGATTGTATTTCAATAGGTTGGCTCAATAAACCTGCCAAACCACTTGCTGAGTTTAAGAGAATAAACAATGCCGAAGCTGCAGCAGCTTGTTTCGCACTGGCAAAGCCCGCCAACATCAGGATTGGTGAAAGTAAGATTCCGCCTCCAATACCGATAAGCCCCGAAACAAATCCCAACCCAATACCAATCAATAAGGCCATAACAATTTGAGGATCTGCATATTGTTTATCTTCCTTGCTTCGAATCAAAAGCAAACGAACTACTGCAATGATCAGCATGATTCCAAGTATCATCTTATAAATTGTAGGATTTAAACTAAAATGTGCTCCTGCGTAGGCTGCCGGAATTGATCCAATTAAAAATGGTATCACTTTTCGCCAACGAAAATAGCCTGCACGATAATACGAAACAAATGCAATTCCAGATACCAACATATTTAATATCAATGCATTATGACGAATTGTTTCAGGTGCAAAACCAAACAACGCCATCAGGGCCAAATAGCCACTTGCACCACCATGCCCAACTGAAGAGTAAAAAAATGCGATCAAGGACAGACCGACAATAAACAGAATTTCATGTTGCATAAGTTTTCTCCTTTCCAATTTAGTTAATGACGGGAGGCTGTTACGTTTCCAAAACAACCCATCGGTTGAAAATACGTGAACCACAAGGTTGGTAGCGTTTTCAACTCGGAGATTTGGGTTCAAAAATAAGGAGAATCGATCGAAGAAAAACATTATGGATAATTTATTAACCACTAAAATCACAAAGAACATACACCATTAACTCAAAGGATTGAAAATCAGTCAACATTTTTGAGCACTTTATGTCAGTTCACAATGATTCATTTCTGCCGCCTTACAGGTCTGTGGTTTAACTCATTGACTATGAATTAATTAAAAGCGAAATTATTTTGTTTTCCTTACTTAATTCAATCAGATAAAGTGAATAAATCAAGCCAATAACATCATATTTTATCGTAATTTTACTTCGATTTTAAAAAAAAATGAAATGCCATTGATGAACGCCAGTTCTTGTGTATCATTTGTCTATGAAACATCGTGCTTCGATCTTCTTACTGATGAAGAAAAAAAACTGATTGCAAACACCTCTGTGACCGTAAAATATAAAAAAGGCGAAATGATCTGCAAACAAGGTTCATTTGCCTCACACATCATGTATCTCGAAGAAGGCCTTGTTAAGGTGTATCTCGAAGGAAATCCCAAAGATTTAATTCTAACAATCACACCTAAAGCACATTTACTCGGAATGCAGGCATTATTTGAAGGGAACAGCCTCTTTCTTTATAGCATAAGTACTTACACCGAAACAATTGTGCAGTTAATTGATATACAAATATTTAAACAGTTATTATTAACAAATCCGAATTTCGCATTCCGGATGATAAATATTCTCAACGAAAACACTTCTCAATTATACGGAAGGTTTTTCAGTCTCACACAGAAGCAATTGCATGGTAGATTAGCAGATATTTTACTTTGCTTATCGCGTAAAATTTTCAAATCTGACAGCTTCGAACTGCTCCTGACACGGAGTGATCTGAGCGACTTGACCAGTATGTCAACGGAGAGCGTCATTCGTATCATGAAGGATTTTAAAGATGATAAAATTATCGGGATTGATAATAAATCCATTACACTGCTCGATATTCCGCGATTGGAAAGCATCAGCGCGAGAGGTTAGAAAAATCATTAAAATTCAGGTAAATATTGTCAATTTTTCAAATTTACAAATCGTTTAACTGCCGAATTGATACAATAAATTCTATCTTTGTGAAGCAAATCTAAAATGCCATGCTTCAAAAAAAAATTCTGATCATTTATCCCGAAACCCGCACTACAAGGGTCGCTATCTACCGAAACACAGAACCCATGTTTTTGAAAGCGATCAAACATTCTGCCGAAGATCTTGCTCTGTTTAAAACCATTCCTGAGCAAATGCCATTCCGCCGTGATGCCATCCTCAATGAGTTGAAACGGAATGATTTTGACATTAACCTCGTTGAAATTGTAATGGCACGATCCGGACTTGTAAAACCATTGAAATCAGGTATTTATCATGTAAATGAAAAAATGGTCGCCGATTTGAAAGTTGGTATAATGGGCGTTCACGAAACAAATTTGGGCGGATTAATTGCATATAGTATCGCTGAATCTATCGGCAAACAAGCCTATATGGCTGATCCGGTGGTTGTTGATGAATTAACTGATTTGGCGCGCATCACAGGTCATCCTTTATTTGTGCGTAAATCAATTTTCCATGCTTTAAGTCATAAACATTTTGCCCGTAAATATGCCAAAAGCATTAACCGCGCTTATGATGATTTGAATTTGATCGTTTGTCATATTGGCCTTGGTGGAATCTCAATCGGTGCACATCTCAAAGGACAGGTTGTTGATGTGAATCAGGCTTTTGACGGTGGCGGACCATTCTCAATAACAAGAACAGGAACACTTCCGGTTGGGCAAATAATAGAATATTGTTTCAGTGGTAAGGCTACAAAAGACGAAATATTACAAATGGTACATTCGAAAGGCGGATATTCCGCTTATCTTGGTACCGACAGTATCTCACAGATTGACAGAATGATAGCCGAAGGAGATGAAAAAGCACTCTTCATTTCTGAAGCTTGTTCTTATCAGGTAAGCAAGGAAATAGCTTCACATTTCGCAACCCTGGAAGGTGAAGTAGATGCCATCATTTTAACCGGAAATATCTTCAATAGCAATTTATTTCTCGATAATGTAAAAAAACGTGTTGGGAAATTAGCTCCTATCGCTTTGTATCCCTCAATCAACGATCTGGAAGCTCATGCTGAAAATGCAATGCGCGTGCTTAAGGGCGAAGTTGAAGTGAAAGAATATGAATAATGCTTTCAGTAAAAGCTTATTTGTTTTAGTCATTCTTAATTTCCTGCTTACCTTTTCAGGAAAGTCGCAGGTATATTTCAATAATTTTGATTCAACTGAACAGATACATAACTGGCACAATATCAATATTATAAATGATTCATTAGCCTTCAATGGAAACGCGATCAACAGAACCAAAGCAGACAATGAATATTCTTGTCTTTTAGAAATTCCATTTGCTGATTCACTAACCTTTAATAACCTTTTCGTTTCATTTGAGGCATATTTCAGGATGAATAATCTTCCTCAAAATGCAATTTTTGTTTTCACAGTCCAGCACAATGACTCCCTTTTATTTTGGCATGGACTGCCTTTGAAGGATTCTATCAGCACTTCGAATCTCTGGACAAAATTAACGACCAATTTTCTGATTCCAACCGACATCGCATTACACGCTCAACTGAAAGCGTATTTATGGAATCCAGGTAAGGAAACAATTGATATTGATTCAGTTAAACTGGAAATTACTAATCAAATAACTCCTGTTTTTATACCTGAAATATGCATAAACAAAACGTTTGGTAAAGCGAATATTTGTTTTCAGAATGCTTTTTATCAGATTGTCTATTATAAAGAAACCGGTTCACTCATCATCTGTGATGCTGCCGGAATTGCCGTTACACATCCTATCTCAATTTTTTCTTCCACCGAAAATAAACGTGGAACTATTGATTATCAATCATCTGCATGGAAATTGAAGGAATCAATAAAACAAAAAAACTGTTCTGAGATGCTTTTCGTATGCAAAAACAAAGTTTCGACTGTCGAGCTGACATTTGTGGCCGATAGTTCCCTTTCCGAATTACAATGCATACTAAAATCCACCTTCAGAAAAAGGTTAAAACTAAAACAACAAAGTTTGGCTATCTGCTTTTTCGATTCCGTCAGTCATGTTTATCGTAAGAATATTTTACTGGACGAAGATCATTTTCAAAACGAATATTATCTTGATAAACAAGGTGTTACATTCGGTAAAGGGAATCGAAATGTTACCGTTTACCATCTCAATGAAGTTTCATCAGGGCAGGTTTCTTCTAATCGGAAGCTATTGTTGCTAAACCTCGATTTTGCCGCTGATCATCCGTTTATAAACTTTCCGCTTCGAAAGGATACTTCCAATATATTTACAGATATATCTGAAAATGAATACCATAGAAAACAATCTATTGCTTCCTCATTTTCATTTTCGATTGGTAGTAAACTCAAAAACTTACCACGTTTTATGCCTGTTCCTGATGGTTTTGAGGCTGCCATCATCTGGACTGAACATGCCGATTGGTCAGATATCAGAACGCATAGGGCTGTAAATTTTGGTAGTGAAGAAATCGATTCCATTCAAAATGCTGTTGGCGGATTCGCGAAATATCAAATTCCTGTTACGAAAAGTGTTTTCTATAACAATCCCGACAAAATAACCAACAATTTGATTAGCAATGAATTATTTAATGGATTGCATACAACAATCCAATCAGATTCTGCGTTTTTACCATTTTTGAAACAGTTGCACAATGCTGGTTTCGAAATCTGTTTGCATACACCTGAACAATATACATCGAACAGAAAAGCCTTAGAAGAAGCGCTTTCATTCATGAAAAATGAATTTGCATCGTCAACCTGGATCGATCATGGTTATAATAACAAACCGCTTAATAACCGTGAAGATATTGTTTGCGACGGCCTAAACCGAAAATCGAAACTATTTGCCGGAGATTTGTTTGATAAATATGGCATTCAAAATTTTTGGAATCCTTATTATGAGGATGTAAGACCTTATGATGCATGGAAATTTTACGGAAACCTCATTTTTCCTTTTCCAGGTTTTGGCGATTGTTTCCCGGATCGGATGATCTCTGAAAATCAACTAAAATATAACGGAACGCTTTGGTGTACAGCAAGTTCGCTCGAAGTGGAAAATTCCTGGCTATGGAATTATTATTTTGACCCTTCCCGATTACAAAATTTACTTAGATACCATTCTGTTTATATAAACCACGTTTATCCTGCCTGGGTGAATGAGAAAATTGGATGCTGGACAACGAATAGGGATGGTAAAATTGTTGCACAAGAATCTTTCAATCAGGCACTTGAACGAATTCATGCATTACAATTGAAAGGAAAACTTTTACCTACAACTATTTCAACTTTTATCAATTATCAAACATCTGTTCTAAACTTGTCATATTCAATTCAAAATGATGGAAGTATAATCATTGTAAACCTTAATAAGCACAAAATTAGTGGATTAAGCTTCATCACAAAGGCTAAATCGGTTTCAATCAATGGCAAGGAACCAAAATTTAAACAGGTAAATGATGAATTGATCTTTTGGTTTGATCTGGAAGCCGGTGAAAAAGTGCTGATCGTAAGTGAGTAATTTATTGAAAGAAATGGCAAATAAATAGGTGATTGTTAATCAAATAACCATTTCTGGAATTTCTCCTTCAACCAACATACGACCTTCAGTGGCGGCCACGATTTCCTCCACGCTTACACCCGGAGCTCTTTCAACCAATCGAAAACCGTTTTCAGTTACATCGACCACAGCCAAATCCGTTACGATTCGTTTTACACATCGAACTCCCGTGAGTGGTAATGTACATGAATTCAATAATTTAGATTTTCCTGATGGATCGCAATGCGTCATCGCCACGATGATATTTTTGGCCGAAGCCACCAAATCCATCGCACCACCCATACCTTTCACCATTTTGCCCGGAATCTTCCAGCTTGAAATGTCGCCTGTATCAGAAACCTGAAAAGCACCTAATACGGTAAGATCGATATGCCCGCCTCGAATCATAGCAAAACTCATGCTTGAATCGAAAAAAGCAGCACCTTTGGTATAAGTAATCGTTTGTTTACCAGCATTGATCAGATCCGGATCAATGTTTTCAACTGTTGGAAAAGGACCAATACCCAACAATCCATTTTCGGATTGCAACACAACTTCGGCGCCTTTTGGAATGAAATTAGCAACCAAAGTTGGAATTCCAATTCCAAGATTTACATAATAACCGTCTTTAAGTTCCTGTGCTATTCGTTTGGCGATGCCATTTTTATCTAAAGCCATATAAATTCTTATTAACTGATTGACAATAACTTACTTACTTGTTGTTGCAAATTCAATTCTTTTTTCGAGGTCTTTCGACTGGAAAATCCGTTGTACAAAAATGCCGGGCGTATGAATCTGATTTGGATCAAGGGTGCCAGCCGGAACAAGTTCTTCAACTTCGGCAATGGTAATTTTGCCTGCCATCGCCATCGCCTGATTGAAATTATTGGCTGTATGCCTATAAATAAGGTTTCCATAAGTATCACCTTTCCATGCTTTTACAATTGCAAAATCAGCAACAAGTGCATGTTCGAGCAAATGCATTTTACCATTGAATTCGCGCACTTCTTTTCCTTCGCCAACTTCGGTTCCATATCCCGCTGGTACGAAAAAAGCAGGAATACCTGCTCCGCCGGCACGGCAGCGTTCGGCCAAGGTTCCTTGCGGAATCAATTCCACTTCGAGTTCGCCACTTAATAATTGTCGTTCAAACTCAACATTCTCACCCACGTATGACGAAATCATTTTTTTTATCTGGTGTTTCTTCAATAGAAATCCCAATCCGAAATCATCGACACCGGCATTATTCGAAATGCAGGTTAAGCCTTTAATGTCACTTTCATAAAGTGCTGTGATGCAGTTCTCTGGAATCCCGCAAAGGCCGAAACCGCCTAACATCAGGGTCATATTGTCTTGTAAACCGATTATGGCTTCCTGTGCATTTTTTACAACTTTATTCATTCGTATTGCTTTGGATAGTATATATATTCTAGTAAATCACAATTTATCAATTAGTTAAGATAAAATAAAACTTAAAGTAAAACACTAAAGTAAGAAAAACCTTGGATTCGCAATTATTTGAAAATAAAAAAGCTTACGAATTATCATTACTTTCATAATTTCATATTCTCCACCGCAATCACCACTTCATTTTTCTGGTGTTCGATTCGTTTAAGGATACGGTCAAGATAGTCAGCACCCAGACTGTTCTTAATCCATAGTACCTCATCTTTAAATGTCTTTATTTCAGGTTCGGTGGATTTAGTAGTCAAAAGATTTCTGGCTAAACGACCGAGTGTTCTATCTGAAAGTGTCTTATATTTTTCAATATCAGTAATTAGAACCTTGACAAAATTGATAAGAGTATCGTCAGCATGATTGAATAGCTTTAAAGAACATTTCAGATTTTCATGTGCTCTGGCTTCTAATGATTTTGGAGGTAATCCTTTCTTGTTCGCTGTTTTAAAATCTTTTATTTCATTGTATGCCGTCCAAAATTTAGGTGAAAGCATTAATTGCGGAGCATCAAATTCACATTCAACCAGATTCAAAAACTCTTCAAAGGTAATCTCACTCACTTCAAGTTTATCAGCATTGGTATCTGGAATAAAGTGAGTAAACAAACTCAAACCTTTACGTCTAAGTACACAAACCTGATTCTCAGAATATGGTTTAGCTGACTTAACCCTTGCTGGTAAATCATATATTCGATTAATCACTTCTGGATGAGCTTGTTCTATATCATAGTATTTGTTACGAATTTGCGTTGCAGTACTTTCTTCACCATCATTATCCGGATTGTCATTCACCTTGTTGAATAATTTTGCAGGTGTTGGTTCTTCATCAGCATCAAACATTTTTGAATCCTCACCCAGAGCGTTATGTATCAAAAACATTTTCTGCATGGCAATTTCACGAATCTGGACTATACTTGAACCTGCTTCACTTGGAAAAAAGTTATAGATAAACAATTCATCAAATACTTTAGCGCCAATACGATTGATGCGACCAACACGCTGAATTACCCTTGTTGGATTCCATGGAATATCGTAATTGATTATAACACCGGCACGGTTCAAATTAAAACCCTCAGAGAGCTTATCACTCGTAATTAAAATATCATATTTATTCTCCTGTTCACTCTTGTATTGAGCATTAAAGTTAGCATTTAAGGACTTGTGGAGTGTTGGGCTCATTCCGCCATCACAAATAATCAATTTATCTCCAAATTTGGCTCTGAAATATGTTTCCAAGTGTTTTACAGTATCCACATATTCTGAGAAAACAATAATCTTTCTGTCTTTATTATCCTTTATTATTTTTTCAATTTGAACTGAAACTTCGTCACGTTTCGGGTCATTCACTACTATGTCCAAACGTTTCAGTTTAGCTTTGATTACTTTGAATAAAGCAATATCATTGTCGATGTTTTGAAAGAATTCGGTTTTACGTTTGAATTTGTAAGTATCGTAAACAGTATTGTTTTTCGGGACTTTCTTGGTCAACACATTATTTTCATAGTCATCAAGAATTTTATAAATCGTATCAATGTCATCTTCATCCTGCATTATTGTATCCATTAACTTTCTGTCCAGAATGTATTTACCCTTCGTTTTTTCAATGAATTCCCGAACCCGGATATGGATATTTAAGAATCGGTTAATTGATTCATTAAAAGCACCGAACGAACTTTCAAATCGTTTTACCAGCAACCTACGCATAAAGTCGAATAAGTTAGCCTGAATTACAGCTGCCCTATTACCTTCTTCATCTAATTTTTCATTCTCATTAGCATCGTTTTCGTAAACAAATGGTTGATAAATAGCACCTGAGAATTTCCCATCCTCACCAAAATAATCTGTAAGCACGCTGTCATAAAACTGACTTTGTTCGGGTGTAAGTCTGTAAAATAATTCAATAGGGTCTTTTACAGTCGAAAGTTCAGTAACCTCTTTTGAATACACATAGTCGTTTCTTAAATCCAGTCTGTTTCTACGAATGATTACCGGTGAAATAACATGCTTGATTTGATTGGCTAATTTCTTTGTTTCGTGTCGGACATTTACCAAATTTACTTTCCCCTCACCAAACAATTCCGCATACAATTTTTGAGCTTTTTGTTTCTTTTCAGATTTCTTAGAACGACTGAATTTCATTATATCTGACAACTTCTTAAATCGATTTCCATACCCAATAAAAAGTGCATTCAAATCATAATCAATTGTAATTCCGGATTTTCCGGGAATAATAAACAATTTGAGCAAAGAGAATATGTCAGCTGGTGAATTATTGAATGGTGTTGCTGTTAATAAAATTACGATTCTATCACGACAAATTTTCAAGAGCGCTTCATAATCTTCGGTATCTTGATTACGGAAATAATGTGCTTCATCAATGATAACCACTTCTATATTTTTGTTATCTATGGAGGAAGCAATGTCAACCAATTTCCCACGACTTTCAATTTCGAAATTTAATTCAAAATTGTAGGCGTATTCAAACCAACCTGTCGGATTATCTGCATTTTTATCTCCGATAAGTGCTGGCGGACAAATAATCATTGTTCGTTTATCAATGTTTTTGGCTATCAATGCAGCGATGACTGATTTTCCAAGACCTACCACATCGGCAATAACAACACCATTGTACTCATTAATAATGCTTAACCCTTGATTAACAGCATCAATCTGATAAGCAAATTCTTTAAATCCGTTCTTTGCTAACAATTCAATTACTGATGATCGAATATGTTTCGTTTGTTGAAGGTCTAAATATGTCTTCAAAATCAAGGCATAAGCTTCAAAAGGTGAAACCTTTGCTGCAAGGGTTTTTGTACCCACATAATCAACCAGAATTTGTTTCTTGGGCGGAGCTTCAGTAATGGGTGCAGCATCATTCCAAAGAGCTTCAAAATAGCTATCTGCATCTTCAAAACCATAATCCTTAATTTCTACATTAAACTCTTCCTGACCACTTAATCCAGCTGAAGTGAGATTGCTGCTACCAGTGATAAACTGACCTTTCATTCCCTGAATATCTGCTTGAGTTTGATTAAGTTTAAATATATAAACCTTGGCATGATTAGGATTCTTGGTTTTACGAATGATTAAACGACCTTGTTTAATCATTTCTAGAAAGAAAAAAACCTGATTGTAAAATCCCTCTGTATCGACATTGTCAGTGTTTAACGCTTTACTAAGAGAACTCATAAAAGCATTAAACCTGTCGTCATCCGAAGTACGTTCTTCCTGATAACCATGCTCCACCAGATTATCATACACAAGCTTATCTACCTGTAAACCAACTAACAAACGTAATTTTATATTCTCATTAGCCTTCAGTGATTCGTACACTTCTTTCCAACCGGAAAAGTAGAAAAATCCTACAAGAAATTTTAGTTCTTCACTAATAGATATTAATGTATTCAATCGGCCTTTTAACGATTTTTGACCAGTGTTATTGGTTATGAAGTTTTGCGACATTTCAATGTTTTATTTATTAGTATGCAAATTATTCAGGATATGGTTGAAGCGTTTTTCATCAACCTTTGCTTGTTTTGCAAAATCTACCCAACTACAAATTGTTTGGTTTATTTCTTCAATTATTTCTGCTCCTTTTTTGATATTGTTGGCTTTGGCAATAGTCATAAAGTCTTCTTTTGAGATATGACTCCGCTTGTCATTTACACTCAATGTTTGCTGGTAAACCCAAAAATTCGTGGGATCGTAAGCAAAACAAATATCATAAGCAGGAGCTAATTGCCAGCGTTCTCCTTGTTTCATTATGAAAGAGAAGTTTTTTGTATGGTCATCAAAATTGGTTGCCAGCACATTAAACACCATTCGTCTAAACATTTGTTCTGCTTCAGGATAGGTAAGCCGAAGCAAACGCATGGTCTGAAAGAGCTGTTCGTAGCTATATGCAAACATCTCCGTATAGTTAAAGTGCTGAATGGCACATAAAGTTTGAACATGGTGTTTTGTGTTCCCCTCGCGGTCGAATCGTTTG
Source organism: Bacteroidota bacterium (assembly GCA_947505205.1). GTDB lineage: Bacteria > Bacteroidota > Bacteroidia > Bacteroidales > F082 > CAJBPB01. The sequence goes on from CANNKD010000066.1 coordinate 11,855, forward strand.
GTAAGGAAGTGCGCTCTACCGTTTTCTTCCATCAATTTGCACTCAGTCATGTCAATTCCACAGGCTTTAGCCATTAAGTAATAGGCATATTCTACTCTTCCCCAGCCAGAGCTTTCGCCAAACTGAGCATCACTCACCCCATCTAATTTTATCAGCCAGTGTTCAAAGCCATCAGGAACATTGCCCTGTCCAGACTTAACAACTCCATTCTGTGGATTGTAAGCTATCAAAGCTTTAGGGCGTGCACCACCAGCCGAAGTTCCAATTTTCAGTATTTCGGCTACCGCCTTTTCTTCCTCTTTATGTAGGTTGGTTTGAAACGATTCTCGCTGGTTCAACATTCGTTGTGCAATGTCCACCAAACTGCTCATTTCAAGCGTAGCAGTCCGCTTACCATCTTTGAACATAGCTGTTTCAAATTCCAAAGCACCCATTCCTCTTGTGCCAATAAAACACAATTGCTCTACTGGATTCATACCATTTTCTGGTCTGCCCTGCTGTGCCAACCATATATTTATCAGCTGATTACCATATTTGTCGGGCAGCGAATCGGAAAGTAAGGCGGGTAGCCCCTTGAAGGTATCAGTGGTATCACTCTTTCCCTTTCGTAGTTCGGGGAAGCTATAAATTCGTGCCCCATTACTTATTGGCATTTTTAATGGTGACAAATCCCAGCCTTTGGATAAGAAATTAGGCTCATATTCAAAGAATGCAAGCTGCTGTGAATCGTCCCATCGGACTGCACCCACAGTCTCGCCCCAAATTTTTACGGTTGCAGAATCTACCATCCTATATCGTTGTTTGAAGTGTCGGTATTGTTGCTATTTCTTGCTCTTTGCCTTTTGTTTTTTTGCATTTTGGCGTACAATATTGGACTTATTTCATCCTTAATTTTGAAGTTATCAAGTACATAAAGTACATCTAATGCACGCAGCAATTGTATTAATGTGGAAAGTGTAACACTTCCACCATTCTCAATCTGACTAATTGTATAGGGATTTAAGCCGGCTTCTTTGGCTAACTGACCTTGTGTTTTATTCGTTTGCAAGCGTTTTTGTTTTACAAACCGACCTATCGTTTGTACAATATTTGCATCGGTCATCGAAATCCATTCTGTATTGGTTTTTTCCATAATAAACGAATAAAAATTAGCTTTACATTGGTTTTTGCCAACAAAGATAATGTATTTTTCAAAACAAAACAAATTATTTTGGCAAATACCAATGATAACCACATAAAACACACTTTACATTGGTTTTTGCCAATATTAAATCTCTATCGCATTATACTCTGCCTCACTTAGCTTGCTCTCTATTTCGGGGTCGATTACTTTTACTTCGGAATAAGTAAGGTCGTAAAGACGGTAAACAAGATTGTCGATTCTATATTCATTCAAATCAGTCTTAGAACCTGACTGTTTCAACATCAGTATACTTTCAACTTCTGTTACAATTAATCCTTCAATAAATGTATTTGGCAACTTTATTGGTATCGATAACAATGGGCCTTTAAATAATTGCAAAATATCTCCTTTTCTTTGACCTTTATTATACAACCAGTAATATATTAATTTTGAATTTAGAACTCCAAGAAAAAATTTAATATTTAAGCTTATATTTTTCTTATTTGTAATAAAATAGACATCTGAAGCTGCAAACCATTCATCTTCGGTATAAGCAAAAGTATTTTTAGGACTTCTTTGAGGACAAACAATTTTAGGTTGTGAAAAATCAAAGTCACTTCTTGCAGATGACAATGCCCACCATTTATCTAATCGTTTCGCTTTACTCAATTCACCACTTTCAAAATTTCTATCTTTAATTATGTTTTCAAATTTCTTTAAATAGTTAAAAATTACAAGTTTGTTTTCAATATCTGCACTTAACTTAGCATAAATGAGCCAAAATGGATTAGGTTTTGTGGTTATATACTGTTTAATATTTGAATTCTTATACCAAGGTTTTATTATGTCCATTTCAGTTTTTGATAACGACAAAGAATCCAGTTCATCGTTTGTAAGAATGTAAATTCCATCTCCAATAGAGATATTGGCGTCAACTAATACACTATTTCCTTTTGTCACAGAATTAGCTCCTGTTAAAATGCCTTGATTAATATCACAAACATCATTTAATTTCAAACATCCAGAGAAAAGGTTTGAAATACTATCATTATCTTGTTGGTCATTCTCAATTATTGATGTACAATTAATATTATTTGACACATCCTCATAAAGGTTAGGTTTTTGAATATCAAAATACTTAAACTTCTTATGCTTTCCATTCAGGATAAGATTTAGCTCATTATTATCAATTATAGTTTTTTCACTTGAAAAAATTACTTTTATATTCCTTTCGTAATTATTATTTTTTATCAAATTATATACAGTATTATGTTGGCCTTGAGCACTTGCAAAAACTTTTGATTCATTAAAATTTACAACAGAAATAAACGACATTTTCTCTCTAATATGTGTTCTTAAAACATTTGCACATGTCGCATTGAAAAAATAATTAGTGGTAATAAATGATAAAACTCCATTTTGTTTTAGATTATCAATAGCATAATGAACAAAAAAATAGAAATAATCCATTCTTTTTCTATGGTATTTTTTTCCAAATCCATTACTTTTTACAGTTCGAAATATCTCCTTATTACCACTCTGTCCAATATACGGTGGATTCCCAATTACCACATCAAAATAGCCTCCTTGCGATGTTGGCGTGAATGGTTTGTGGATAGTAATTGTTTCGAGTTGGCGGTTCAAACCGTCGATGTTTTTATTGAGAGCATTAACCGTATATTCAATTTCAACAGGTTCGCGCATTACGTTACTAATAGGCTCATGAATACGTCCGTAAAGCGTATTCACATCATTGCGGATTTTACCAAATTCAAATTCAATAATACCTGCTTGTGCAAGTGCCGTAACCAATTGCAGTTTAATTATTTCGTGGGCATTGTTCAAACTAAACGAAATATTAATCGCTTCAATTTGTGCATTTATAGCTTTGATTTGTGCATTCAGCAACAGGATTTCCTTTTCGGGTTTTACTTCCTGTAGTGCTTCTACTTTCGTTAATCCAAACATCCATTCAGGGTCAAAAAACTCAGAGTGATTGTTTTGGTCGTAAGGATTCCAGGAAGTAAGTTGGCGGGCAAGGCTTATTACTGAGTTTAAACGGGAGTAATCACTGCCTTTTTCAATTTTTTCTGTTAGAATTTTAATTTTCGTTTTTAAATCTTTGCGTTTATTCTCTGTCACATTGTAGGTTGCAATCTTTTCATCACCAAAAAGGTCGGTAACTACATTTTTTCGAATGTCATCGGGCATCTTCAATAGTAAAACAAGCTGATTTTCTGCTGATTTTATTTCGAGTTTATTTCTACTGAGCCGCTCGTCGGCATGTTTTACATAAAGTGTAGTAACTTCGTTTTCAATCTCTTCACGTAGTTTCTGGTCTTTCTCTCGCAATCGTTTCTTCTCGGTGGCGGTGGTTACTAAAAACTGGCGGTGCCGTATATGTTGTAACTTGTCAATCAGGGTTTTAATAGTAGAATCATTGAAAAGCTCCAGGTCTTCTTCAGTTTTCTCCAATCCAATAAGCGTATTGGCAGCCACAAATTTGGTTTCGAGGTTGGGCAATGGTCTAATCCCAAAGTTTTCAAAAGCTACAGTATTTCTATTTTGTTCACAAACCAGTGAGATAAAGAAGCGCAATTTGCTGATTTGTACCGCTATGCTCTGTATATCTACTCCGTAGATGCAGTTTTCAATTAGATGCAATTTGCGGGCATAGTCGGGATAATTCAATCCTTTATTAAATGTACTATTAATTTCTTCGAGTAATGTTTCTCTGTCTTCATCACTCAATTTGTCAGCTTTATCAAAGTCCTTCATCGCCTGTGCCATTACCACATTGTTCCAGTTGGAGTTGTCGGGGTCGAGTTTTTTAAGGATATGCACCATTTGTTGCAGAATACCCATCGGAAAAGCTCCCGAGCCACAGGCTGGGTCAAGAATTTTGCAATCGAAAGCCGCTTGTATAATTTTCTCGCTTAATGTTTCGTTTATTTCTACTTCATGGTCTTCATAACTAAACAAAAACCTCAATTTCTCTTCTTCAATTTCCGGCACTTTGGTTTGAAAGTAAGCAATCAGACTTTCGTCCACCATATAATTCACAATTTCGCGGGGCGTGTAGAATGAGCCTGTTTGTTTTCGAGCTGTTTCCTGGGTTTCGGGATTAAATGCTCCCAACAGGTTTTCAAAAACTTTACCTAACAATTCGGGGTCTAACGCTACTTCAATTTCAACAGGTGTGTTTTCTTCAATGGTGAAGTTGTATCGGTTTAGTATTTCAATGATGCCTGAAACCTTTACCTCTTTCATTTTAGAATTGTTATATTCACCACTCAGGTCAACTTTATCGACTTTTGCAAAGAATAATTTATTGGGTATTCTTGCCTGGTACTTCGGGTTTCGGCTAAATCCATCCCAGTCATAAATTTTTCCTTCTTTTTCTTTGCGGTCGAGGCATTCAAACAGACCACCATTCAGGAAAGGGACTTGACTAAACAGCTCCATAATATGAGTCGTACTGTTTACTACTCCCCATTTTCTGACCACACCTAACACTTTCTTAGTTGAAATTCAGAAAGTGGATTTAACTTTGCCACATCAAGTGAAGCGGAAAAAGGCTCTGCTGGAGA
>CANNKD010000067.1 GCA_947505205.1 Bacteroidota bacterium
GATCCCAAAAATCAGGGAGTCGATCGGGCCAGATGCCGTAACCGGATTTGAGGAATTTTCGCGATTCAAAAACAATTTCATCTCAACTGATGGGCATTACGAATTTAAAGATGCCAAGTTTCAAAGTAATCTGGCTAAACACAGTGGTCAAAATTCGATGCTGCTTTGTGGTGAAAATAAATTTGGCGGAGGTATTGAGTTCTATATCAATGAGTTTGAAAAATATGAACTAACTGTCTGGAAATATCCTGCCAATGCAAAGGCAGCCATCGTATTTGCTTCACCGGATGGCGAACTCTATTATAAACAAGTCGAAATTATCTCGAAAACAGATGCGATCGGCTGGGGCTCCATCTCCTTTGAAGCCGAAATACCTGAAGGCCGAAGTGGGAAATACCGTGCGTATCTTTGGAATAAAACCACCGATTCTGTGTATTTTGATGACTTCTCAATTAAAAAACTTCGCTGAAATTTATTCCTGGAAATAAACCCGTTTTACACGCCTTGAAATTCGAGTTAGAATTTCATAAGGTATTGTTTTTGAATCATTTGAAATAATTTCAATTGGATACATTGCATCAAAAACAACAACCTCATCACCTTCTTCAGTATTGATATCAGTGATGTCAATCATGCACATATCCATACAAACAGCGCCCACAATTTTGGCTTCTTTTCCGTTTACCCAAAGCTTTCCATTTCCATTTCCCAACAGGCGTGATAAGCCATCAGCATAACCAATCGGGACAATTCCAATTGTTGTTGGCTTGGTAGTATGTGCGGTACGATTGTACCCAATACTTTCATTTTCACGTAATTGCTTAATTTGAGAAATCGTGGATTTGAGAGACAATACTGTTTGTAGATTATACTTTTCGATATCCGTTGTTGGAACGCCATATAAGCCAATTCCGAGACGCACCATATCGAAACCAAACTCGCCAAACCGGCTGATACCGGCTGAATTCAAAATATGGCGCATGAAGTTTGCATGAAGTTTTTCGCTGATAAATTCGCTCATCGTTTTAAACTTATCAATCTGAAATAATGTAAATTCATCATGCAAACTGCTATCACTGGCAGCCAAATGCGAAAACACCGATTTTACTGAAATCACCGGGTTAGCAAGCAATTTTTCGACCAAAACCGGTAATTCATTCTCCATAAATCCCAGGCGATGCATACCGGTGTCTAACTTTATATGAATATTAATCGTCGAATCGTTAGCTTTCCTGTCAACGGCGATAACTCGCAGAAGCAAATCGAGTATTCTCAAGCTAAATACTTCAGGCTCAAGATCATAATTCAACATTAGCTCCAGGCTATGTTCTTCAGGACTCATCACCATAATAGGAATTGTGATGCCAGCTTTACGCAGTTCAACGCCTTCATCGACATAGGCGACAGCCAAATAATCAACATGATGAAATTGCAATGTTTTTGCGACTTCGAAACCTCCGCTGCCATAACCAAAGGCTTTCACCATGGCCATTATTTTTATGCCAGGTAATAACTTTGAGCGATAATAATTCAAATTCTCAACCATACAGCCCAAATCGATTTCCAAAACCGTTTCGTGGGCTTTTTGCTGCAATCGCTTTACAATATGCTCGAATTCAAAAGCACGGGCACCTTTGCATAAAATGGTCTCGTTGGAGAAGTAATTCTGATCAAAGATCGCCAGAAATGCAGCTGTTGAACGATGAAATTCTTTCTCCATCGTAAAAGCGTCCGCCTGCCGGCTGATTGCCTCTCCAATTCCAATAATGCGATTAATCCCTTTTGCACTCGCCATTTTAGCTATCTTTTCATACAGATCATGTTCTGTTTCACCACTTTGCAAAATATCTGACAAAATCAAGGTTTTCGCTGGATGCTGCGTCTGACGGTTCAAAAAATCGAGGGCAATCGATAGCGAATTGATATCGGAATTGTAGCCATCATTGATGATTGTGCAGTTATTGATTCCCTCTTTCAGCTCGAGACGCATGGCGATCGGACTCAATTTTGCCATTCGCTCAGAAATTACAGCATCGGAATAAGCCATATCGAGCATGATGGCCCAGCAATGCATCGCATTTTCGATTGAAGCCTGGTCAACAAACGGAATGAAAATGGAAAGTCTGCGGTTTCTAAATGTGGCATGAATGCGCGTTTGATTCAAATCAACTTCAATGTTGAGAATTTGTAAATCTGATTTTTCATCTCTTCCCCAAACAAAAGATTGAAAGTTTTTATTTGGGAAACACTCATTTATTGCTTCCACAATTTCCTGATGATCAGAACAATAGAACAGTTTTTGAACCTGAGTAAATAGTTTTAATTTCTCAATAGTCTTTTGCCTGAGATTGATGAAGTTTTCACTGTGTGCCTGTCCGATATTCGTGAAAATTCCGATTGTCGGCCTGATAAGATTCTGAATGACAGCCATTTCGTTGGGCATAGAGATGCCCGCTTCGAAAATTCCCAAATCATGCTTCGGTTCAATATTCCAGATCGACAACGGAATGCCAATCTGTGAGTTATAGCTTTTCGGACTGCGAACAATGTTTTTATCCTGATTCAACAGTTGAAAAAGCCATTCTTTTACGATTGTTTTGCCGTTGCTTCCAGTGATGGCGATAACCGGAATATTGAATTTTCTTCGGTGAAAACCCGCTAATTGTTGTAAAGCGATTAAAGTGTCTGAAACTTGAATAAAATCAGCATCTGAAAAAACAGATAAGTCTGCCGGCAAATTGCTGATCACAAATGCCCTGACACCTTTATCATAAAGCTCTTTGATGAACCGGTGACCATCGTTTCGATGGGTGATGAGTGCGAAAAATAGCGTCTGAGCCGGATGAATCAATTGTCTGCTGTCGATCAGTAACTCATTGATTAATTGTTTGTTATGTTCAATTCCAAACAATTCACCCTGAACGATTGAAGCAATTTCACGCGTAGTATAGCTGTCGTGAATCATTTTATTAGTTCGAGGGTTGCGATCCTGTTTTTAATGGATTGGAAGTCAAAACATCGTGCATTCTTCTATTGCGGACAATATCGACAGCCAGATAAACAGCCTGGCGAAAGGATTCCTCAGAGGCTACACCCTTGCCGGAAATATCATAAGCGGTGCCATGAGCTGGCGATGTACGAATAATCGGTAATCCGGCAGTGAAATTTACGCCTTCGTCGAAAGCCAGACTTTTGAAAGCCGTCAAGCCCTGATCGTGATACATAGACAGAACACCATCATATTTTTTCCATGCTCCTGAACCAAAAAAACCATCAGCAGGAAACGGCCCAAAAACCAAAAAGCCTTCGTTATGAGCCTGTTCAATGGCAGGATTGACGATGTCGTTTTCCTCGTTTCCGAGCAAACCACCATCACCTGCGTGTGGATTGATGCCAAGCAAAGCTATTTTTGGTTTTCTAATGCCAAAATCAACTTTCAGACTTGCGTTCAATATTTTTATCTTATTCAATATCAATTCTTTGGTGATGGAGCCGGTAACATCTTTTAAAGGAATATGACCCGTAATGGTCCCTACTCTCAGGTCTTTCCAAACCATCAGCATCAAAGGCTTCGCATTTTCAAAACGACTGGAAAGATATTCGGTGTGGCCGGCAAAATCAAATTTTACGGATTGAATATTTTGCTTGTTGATGGGAGCGGTAACCAAGGCATCAATTTTATTCGACTTTAAATCCTCAACCGCCATTTCGAGAGCCTGAAAAGATGCTTCTCCGGCTTCTTTGGTCGATTTTCCAAGTTCAATCCGAAGCTCATTCTCAGAAATATTCACGATATTCACTTTTTTTGAATTGGATTGATTACAATCTTTTATTGGATTGAAACTTATTTCCGGCAAATTCAGATTTTTCTTATGAAAGGAGGCCACACGCTGATGACCATAAATCACGGGCGTAAAAATCTCCAAAATACGGTTATCAGCCATTGTTTTCAGGATAACTTCATAGCCTATTCCATTGATATCGCCATGTGTAATACCCAGTTTTACACGGTTTTCCGAAATTCTATTCACCAAATCTTCCATACTTTTTTTTACTCTTTCAGGGCAAATTTAGGCATTTTTTGGCTAAACGCACGTTTGCATGAAGATGATTGTTGTAAAGGAATTTTCTGATGAGGCAAAACCGGTAAAACTTATACCAATCCCCGATTTATCAACAAATCAAAAATCATTTGAGCTATCTCACTGTCTGTCAGTGTGCTGTTATTGAAACGCAGATCGAAATCAAACTCATCGATTGTCTTTTTACAAAAATCCTGAAAAAGTTTCGACCTGTTCTTATCCGATACTGTGATATTAGTCAAGCTTTCCATTTCGGTCATATTCTTTTTGCGAGCCAGATTTTGAACCCTCCACGCCAAAGGTGCCTCGATCCTGATGTGAAGGCCACCAGGAAGGTCTTTTGTAACCGCAGCTCCTGCCCTTCCAACCAACACTAGTCCTCCTTCAGTAACCATTGATCTGATGAGTGTTTTAATCGTATTTCTTATTTTACTGTCACTTTTGTAGTATCTACTTCCGAATGCTCGAATAATCTCATCTAAATGTCCGTGCTTTTCAGCATTGAATACAGCCTCAATGGTATTTTTTTTTGCACTTAACTCACTCACTGACAGCTCTATTAGTTCCTTATTAACGACTTTCCATTTGGTTTTACTGCGCTTGTTGATTAGATTTACCAAGGCCGTTGAAATCTCAAAACTATTGCAGCCGGTTTGTCGCGAAATAGTCACAAATGCTTGCTTTTCAAGACGATTTTTCTGAACCATTTCCTGATATCGTTCATCAAAATACTTGTTGAGGTCCATTGACATCGTTTTGGATATTAATTGTGTAAATCTTTGTTTTTGAATGCAATAATGCCTTTTTTAACACTAACAAAGATAATACAATGTAAGGCTAAATACAAGCTTTTTTTCAAAGATCGATTTCAATTTCTTAGTGGTTTTGTTCGTATAATCAGCCCTGGGCGAGCTTGCTTAATGAAATTTCTTCTTTACCTTCCTTAAAGATTACAGCACGATTTTTGCGACCATCAATAACAATCTGCAAAGGGTTTTCACAACGGATATGGCGTATATAACTGTCTTCATAAATGACTTGCTTATCTTTCAGATAATCAACATCATAGTATCCATCTTTGATGAAAGGATTGAGCGTGAAATAGCCTACTCCAAAAGAAGTAAGATTTTGAAAGAAATGTGTTCCCTGACTTGGATCGATGCGATAATTTTCAAGTCCGGATTCAATGATGACACGTGCAGCAGAAATCTGAGGCCATTTAACTGGAATACCGAGCCAAGGATCGCTCGAGCCCCAGCGGCCCGGACCGATGAGTATATAATTTTTGTTTTCTTTCAGGAATTTCGTATTTACGTTTCCAATGATTTCTGCTATTTCTTTCGTCTTTGATGAATCAAAAACATCCGGTTTCACGTATACGACATCGAAAACATCATCAATTACTCCGTTGCCCAAGGCATGATCGGCCATCACGAGCGTGTTTTCCGGTTTGATATTTTCAAAATCGACTTCAATGGCATCGTGGATATTGACAATGGGACGGATCTGCAGCACATAAAACATCTTCATCACACCCGGTGGCTTGTTCAGTTCAACAGCAAATTCAATTTCAATCGGTTTCCCCATCTCGCGTTGGCCAACTTCAAGCACTTCGCTTAATATCTCAGCCATAGGAAATGTATTGTATTTCAAAATATTAGAATATGTTACAAGTTTTTTTCCGCCTTCCTGATAACCATCACGAAGTACATTGCTGTTGTAATCGTAGGTGGAACACACGAGCTGCAGGGCTCCATCTATCTCTGCATCGACAATTTTGAGCTTCAATAAATTGGTGGCATCATCAACCTGTGGCTGAAAACTATTTGGATCGAGATCCAGGGCAAAAAAGTATTTCTGTGTTTCGCGAAGTGCTAAATCGGGCTGACTTGTCTGCAGCACCTTTTGTGGATATTTTGGCGAAAAACGGAGTGATTGACCGCCATCAACAATATATTTGCCCAACCCCAATGCAATATTTGCAATTCCATCTTCAGGTTTCTCGGGAGGAATCGGGTAGAAATTTATCGATCTTGCCACACCTGAACAGGCAGGATAATACCTTGTTTGATATCCTTTACCGCAAAGTTCCTGGATCACAATTGCCATTTTTTCTTCATCGATCAGGTTTTTAGTAGCCATCATATATGCTTTGCTGTCCTTATAATAAACTGATGCATAGACACTTTTGATAGCAGTACTCAACATTTTGATCATCATCCTTTCATCATTTTGAACCACAGGAACCATATATGTGCTATAAATACCAGCAAAAGGTTGATAGTGTGAATCTTCGAGCAGACTTGAGGATCGGATCGCGATCGGATTTTTAACCACAGAAATAAGCGTATAAAGATCTTCGTGCACACGAAATGGCAGACGTGCTTCAATAAAATGATGAAGAATTTCATCGTCAGAAAGTTCTTCATTGAGTGCAACGGCATACAGGTTGTTTTCTTCCATGAAATCGTCAAAAACATCCGTGCAAAGTACCACAGTTCGCGGGATTCCGATGATCAGCCCTGCGAATTTTTCACTCAGTTGATTACGTTTTATGAGGGAATCTAAAAATGCCAAACCGCGTGCCTTTCCACCAATTGAGCCTTGCCCGATGCGTGTAAATGACAAATATTCGTCAAAGCTCTCACGGTTGAATTCTGCAATCACACCTTTGGCTTTATTCAGTCTGAAACTTGCAATAGCATCGAAAACAAAGCGTTTAACATCATCACTGTCTTTAAAATCGTCAGGCGAAACTTGTTTAAATAAATCAGCCAGCGGGAATAACGCTCTGGCCCTTAACCATTTGGAAAGATGGTTTCTTTCGATATGATATTGAAGTGAGGCACTTGGAACCTGAAATATCTTTTCCTGAAGTGCCTTTAAATCAGCTGCGCGAACCAATTCGTTCCCCGTACAAGGATCTTTGAAGACAAAATCACCAAAAGCAAAATATTCCTTGATGAAACGGCGTAGTTCTATAGAGAGCGTTTTGGAGTTCTTATTGATGAATCCGACTTTGATTTCCTTTGCAATCTCCTCATTTTCAGCATCGGATGATTGCAACAACATCGGCATAAACTTATCATTTTTCTTTACCACCTGACACAACCGAATACCGGCCTGTGGATCCGTTTTCCCTTCACGTTGGTAAGATATATCGGAGATAATTCCCAAAATATTCTGCTTATATTTTTTATAGAAGCCAATGGCTTCTTCATAATTCGTTGCGAGCAGAATCTTTGGTCTTCCGCGCATTCGCTGCGTTTTCTGATGATCGTTGAGCCCTTCAGTCATAAAGGATTTCGACTGTTTGAAAATAATCTTATAGATATTCGGCAGATAACTGCTGTAAAACCTGATGGAGTCTTCAACCAGTATAATACACTGAACTCCAACCTCTTTGATGTCATTTTCAGCATTCATCTTGTCTTCAATCACTTTGATGATCGCGAGCAGGATGTCGGTGTTGCCAAGCCAGTTAAACACATAATCAATGGCTTTCAGCTCTTTACGATCAATTTTCAAAGACAATTCACGTGAAAAAGGTGACAAAACCACGATTGGGACAACAGGATACTGTGCTTTAATTTTCTCAGCAAACTGAAACGTCCCAACTTCTTCAGCACTCAACATCATGATTACCAGATCAACGTTTTGTTCGTGCATGATCGAATAGGCTTCATCCTCCGTGGTTGTCAGATGAAAATTTGGAGGATAACGTAAATTAAGCGAAACATATTCATTGAAAATCTGTTCGTCGATTCGCCCATCCTCTTCAAGAATGAAGGCATCATACACAGAAGAGACCAACAGGACGTGATAGATTCTTTTTTTCATCAGCCTGTTGAAAGCTGTCTCCTCGAACTTTACATTGCGTTTGCGCCATTCCGACTGAACTATAGGCATATCAAAAGATTGAGTAGTTTATAGAAATATTTGTTGAATTCGATGCAAATATATGGTTTGATTGGCTTTATCGTTGGAATTAGGTAAAAAAAGGGAAAGTTGTTGATGTGTTGATCCGTCTGCCGAAAATGGCAGCCGGACAAGTGGGTTGATTAGTAAGTTGAAAAGTTGAGAGGTGAGGGATGAGAAATGAGAGACGAGAGATGAGAGAAAAAAATGAATAAAAAAAAAGACCTGAATTTCAGGTCTTTTAATATTCTTAGCATCCGCATCGTCCTGATCCACAGGATTCTGCTTCGTCAACTGTTTCAGTTTCGCAGCTTCCGCAGCCTTCTCCATCGTCGTGGTTGTGATGATGATGATGCCCTTCTTTTTTTGAGCCTCCACCGCAACAGCTATCTTCAGGCGTACCGCAACCGCAGCCGGATGGTGCCGGATTGAGTTCTTCGTAGGTAGCTTCGCGCACGTTCAACACCTCACCAAAAGTAAATAATGATTTTCCGGCCAATGGATGGTTGAAATCCATGGTAACGGTATCATCCTTAAGTTCAGTGATATAACCATTGAAAGGATTGCCGTGATTGTCCATCATTGGAATCATTTTACCCTTTACAAGTGAATCTGATTTTAAAATGCCATTCACCATGAAAGCGGTTTTTGGAATGTCCATCACCATTTCTGCTTTGTACTCACCAAAAGTCTCGTCCGGCGACATAATGAATTCAAATTTATCGCCCGATTTTAATCCAATCAGCCTGTCTTCAAAGCTTTTCATCAAACGGCCCATGCCAAAAACCAAGGTTCTGGGTTCGGCCACGGTGGCGTGTTCCAAAACATCACCTTTGGCATCTTCTACCTGAATGCTGTAAGCCAAAACACCTACTTTATGTTGTTCTATTTTCATATCTCTTTTAGTTAATTTCAAATTTGTGCGCAAAAATACGCTTTATTATTTAGACAGAATTAAAATAAGAGGCCAATTTAAATAAAATTATGGCTTTTTGATCGAAATCTCTACCCTGCTAAAGCAGATTTTTAACTCCTAATTTCATGATCAACTGCACATCCAACTAATGCTGATCTGTATCACATGTCGAATAACAGAGAATTTGTGATCGTTTCCAAATACCAAATGCACCAAGAGCCTTTAACCCCAAAGGCGTTGCTCTACCAATTTATCAATTCCGTTGCAACTGTGCTAAATAATCTGTTGTAACATACCGCTTTATTTGTTGATAGGCACTATATTTGACTCGTTGGCAAAATGTCCCATTTATTTAGCCCATAGTGGTCAGTTCGAAAGAAGTCTGCGCTCCAAGGTAAACCTCCAAGATTTTTTTAGATTAGAGTCACAAGATTGTTCGAAATCATGTCACTATTACTCTTTTTGCAAATAGAACATTCCGTTTAGCAATACTTTTAAATAATTATTATTTTCTAACTGAGATTTCAATACCGTTTCATTTCTTGCCGAAATTAGTAAAACAGGATATTTTTCCTCTTTATCAACCCAATACAATATTCCATCATTTTCGGTTTTTTTATCAAGCTCCTCTATGCCCATTTTGAAGGACTTTAAGGCTATTTTTTCATTTAATCCATCATCAGGAAAATGAATTATAATCCCGATGTCTTTGTTTTCAATCCAATTGTTCAGCGATTGTTTATTCCAGCTTATGGCATCATTCGGGATTGTTTTTTTTATAAGTTCACACATTTCATTACTTGCGTAAATAGTTCTGGTCACATTGTCAAGTTTGTTGTAATCCAGAATTTTTTCTGTTTCAATTTGTTTAAAAATATCATGCAAATACTCCACATACAATTCTTCCTTTTCTCTCTTTTCGGGATGAAACGGGTAAAGGAAAACCATAAAAGCCTGTACCCATTTATTTAGGTCAGCATTACGCGAATAGGTCGAAATAAGCTTCTGATTGTGGTTGTAAACATTTACTTCAGCCAGATATTTGTATTTATATCGCACTGGAATGATAGTGGCACTAATGGATGAGACTATTTCGCCAAAGAAAAACTTGACGAATGATTTTTCGCGCTTAAAGTTAATTTCAACGAAATAATCATTCTCTTTTTTTGCCCTCATTAAATTTTCACTTTTTTCAATGTTATTGACATCTTTTGCTTCTATCGTCAATGAATTGTATTTTTCAATGTTGCTTATTTCCGTTAGGGCATCACTAAAAATATCGTTGAAATTCCTTGGAGGACTTGTAAGTTTCGGAATGGCATCAATTCCAACTGTTTGCTCATAGTGGCTTATAATAAAAAGCACACTTACTTTTTCAGCATCAGTATTTTGAAGGGCTTTTGATTCGAAATTTCCATTTATTGGAGATTTAAAAGTCGCACATCCGGTTAATACGACGAATAACCAAATCAGATTTTTTCTAATGATTGATTTCATGAATTATTCAAGTTAGGTATTATGAAGCAATTAGTTTAAGAATCGTCTAAATTTTAAATATTGATTCCAATAACAAGCATTCCGAAACCTTTTGAAAGGAATAAAAAGTATCTTACTAAATATTAGTCATTTTCAAAATAATCTTAAAAAGATGATCTTTCTTAACTATGTATTTTTCTTATGTGAATATTTTATGCAACTTAAATTTAACCAAAACTAACATATATTTGAAAAATTAGCAAATATTTGCATTTTACAAGTTTTATTTGCATTAATGATTATCATTTTATGACTATGCATCTGGATAATATCATCCAAGAGGTAAGAGTCCGGTTGATGCAGATTTTATATAAGATTTGCTAAAAAATCACCTTGGTGTTTATCGTAATATCCAAGGTGAAGTAAAATGCAACAGGGGGTAATAAAATTATCAATTTTCATTTACTTAATTATACTCTACTAACTTTTTTAAAAAACATTTGCACAATCAAAAAATTATCCTTTATTTTGCACTCCCTTTTGAAGGGCATAATCATTAAAAATTTAGCGCGATGTCAAAGATTTGTCAAATAACCGGAAAGAAAGTAATCACAGGCAACAAGGTTTCTCACTCAAACAGAAAAACCAAAAGAACATTTGAGCCTAATTTACAAACCAAACGTTTCTATGTTCCTGAGTTGGAAGAGTGGATCATGTTGAAGGTTTCGGCTGCTGGAATCCGTAATATCAACAAAAACGGCATCTATGCCTCATTAATGAAAGCTGATGCAAAAGGTCATCTGTACCGCACATAATCTAACAATAAAAGATATTATAAAAAGCTGCCTATGATCGGGTGGCTTTTTTTATTCACCAAAATCCTGCCAAACAAAATAAAATCCGGTCTATTCAGTTATCTTTGAAGTAAATTTAATTATGCCATTGATACGTCATCTTTTTCTTCTCCTGTTTTTATCATTGCTTAGCAATCTTGTTCAATCGCAACAGTTTGGCATGATAAGAGGCTCTATCACCGATGAAAAAGGGAACAAACTCGAGATGGTTAATGTATCTATTCAGGGTTTAACAGGTGGATACACCTCTGATTCGAAAGGAAATTATGAACTTCAGATTCCGGCAGACACCAGCATAACTGTTGCCTATTCATTTATTGGATATCAGCCTCACCTTCGAAATTTTAAGCTGAAAGCTGGCGAAAAAAGACAATTTGACATCGTTATGAAGTCAGTGGCTACCGACCTGCCCGTATCGGAGGTACGTGATCAACGCTTGCGAAGCACCACCATGAATAAGCTGAATCCGAAGCAGGCACAGTTACTTCCATCAATCAGCGGTGGCATCGAAGACCTTGTGAAGACGTTGCCTGGTGTTTCGAGTAATAACGAACTCAGCTCACAATACACGGTGCGTGGCGGCAACTTCGACGAAAACCTTGTTTATGTAAACGGGATTGAGATTTACAGACCTTTCCTGATCCGGTCGGGACAACAGGAAGGATTGAGCTTTTTGAATCCGGCATTGGTATCAGGTATTTCATTTTCGGCAGGTGGCTTTTCGGCTGAATATGGCGATAAACTTTCTTCGGTGCTTGATGTCACCTATAAAAAACCCACAGAAACGGCAGCATCTATCGGGTTGAGTTTGTTAGGAGCTGATTTCCATATTGAAGGCAGCGCGGCAAATAAAAAACTTACCTATCTTTTGGGTGCCCGTTATAAAACGACCCAATATGTATTGAATGCAATGGAAACCCAAGGCGCTTATCGACCTGATTTTACTGATATACAGGCGCTTATTCAGTATCAGTTTAACCGAAAATGGGGATTATCGGTATTAGGAAATTATTCACGAAATAAATATGAGCTAATTCCGGAAAGCAGGCAAACAGATTTCGGAACCTTTCAGGAGGCCTATCGGTTGAACATCTATTTCGACGGAAAGGAAGTTGACCGCTATGAAACCGGAACCGGCGCACTCACCCTGAATTACACACCAAGCCCGACTACCGATCTTAAACTGATTGTTTCAACCTACGCTACCAACGAAACGGAAACTTATGATATCCAAAGTCAATATTGGATTGGCAAACTCGAAACTTCGATGGGAAGCGAGCAATTTGGCAATGTGGTGCAGTCGCAGGGCGTTGGAACTTTTATCGATCACGCACGCAATTACTTCTATGCCAATGTATTGAATATCGATCACAAAGGAACCACGATCAGAGAAAAATCAACCACGAAATGGGGAATCAGGTATCAGTTTCAACAATTGGATGACAAAATAAGCGAGTGGGAGATGATAGATTCTGCCGGATATAGTTTGCCCTTTCCAACCAATTCTCCGGGTATCAGCAAACCGGATAGATCCGATTTCATTCTGAACGAAAACATCAAAGCACACAATATTCTCAACACAAACAGCCTAAACGCCTTCCTTCAAAACTCATGGTTTTTTGAGGATCATAATCATGCAAGCTACACATTAACTGCCGGATTAAGAGGCAATTACTACGATTACGCGAATGAATTTAAACTGAGCCCGAGAGTGAGTCTAGCTTACAAACCAAATTGGGAACACCAAATGGTATTCCGCTTTTCAACAGGTATTTATAACCAACCACCTTTTTACAGAGAGATGCGTCTTTTTGATGGATCCTTGTATAACGATCCACATTCGCAGCAGTCGTTTCAAGTCATTTTGGGGAGTGATTTAAACTTCACTGCCTGGACACGACCTTTTATTTTTACGAGTGAAATTTATTACAAATACTTATACAACCTCGTTCCTTATGAAGTTGATAATGTACGCATTAGATACTATGCCGATCAGGTTGCATCTGGCTATGCCACCGGAATTGATTTAAAAGTGAATGGTGAATTTGTAAAAGGCATCGAGAGTTGGGCAAGCGTATCTGTTATGAAAACAGCAGAAAATATCAAAGGCGATCAATACGATCAAATTACGTATGATCCACTTACAAATAACCAACCCATTGATACTGTGACAGTTTATCCTGGTTTCATCCCACGGCCATCGGATCAGCGGGTGCAGTTTGCTATTTTCTTTCAGGATTATATACCTGGTTATCCGACCTTTAGGGTGAATTTAAAAATCCTTTTTGGAACCGGATTACCTTTTGGACCTCCAAATACAGAACGCTATCAGCAAACGCAAAGAATGCCACCTTATCGCCGTGTTGACATTGGTTTCAGCAAACAATTGATCAGCGAGCAGACAACATTCAAAAAGAAAAATCCACTTACACACATAAAGAATATGTGGATCAGTTTGGAAGTATTTAACCTATTGCAGGTGAACAACACCGTTTCCTATGTCTGGGTAAAAGATATCAATAACCGGCAATATGCAGTGCCAAACTATCTGACTCCAAGACAATTAAACCTGAAATTAATAGCCGAGTTTTAAAAGTAAGCCAAAAAAAAGGAACCGAAATTCGGTTCCTTTTCAATTTCATTCAAGAGATATTTTGAATTAATCAAAAGCTATGATCGATTTTTTAATGATTTCGATTGCTTCATACAATTCAGCTTCTGTAATCACCAATGGAGGAGCAAAACGGATGATATGACCATGAGTTGGTTTTGCAAGCAAACCATTTTCAGCCATTTTCAAACAAACATCCCAGGCTTCTTTTCCATTTTTTGGCCGGATAACAATGGCATTCAACAAGCCTTTTCCACGCACCAACTCAATCATATCATGTTTGAAACTGGTCATCTCAGCACGGAAGATTTTACCCAATCGTTCAGCATTTTCAGCTAATTTTTCGTCTTTTACAACGTCGAGAGCAGCAATGGCAACACGCGCCGCCATTGGGTTTCCACCGAAAGTGCTGCCATGTTCACCGGGTTTGATACACAACATGATTTCATCATCAGCCAGCACAGCTGAAACAGGATAAAATCCACCTGAAAGGGCTTTACCGAGGATCAACATATCTGGACGAACGCCTTCATGTTCGCAGGCAATCAATTTTCCGGTGCGGGCAATTCCTGTCTGCACTTCGTCGGCAATGAAAAGTACATTGTTCGCTTTGCAGAGATCAAAAGCTTTTTTTAAATATCCTTCATCAGGTACAAAAACGCCAGCTTCACCCTGGATAGGTTCAACCAGAAATCCGGCCACGGTAGGATCTTTCAAAGCATTCTCAAGTGCAGGAATATCATTGTAAGGAATGGTGACAAAACCTGGTGTAAATGGACCAAAACCACTGTAGGAATCGGGGTCCGTTGACATGCTGATGATGGTTATTGTTCTTCCGTGGAAATTTCCTTCACAAACGATAATTTTGGCTTGATTTTCAGGAACGCCTTTTTTTAGATATGCCCATTTGCGACAGAGTTTCAATGCCGTTTCATCGCCTTCAGCACCACTATTCATGGGCAAAACCTTGTCGTAACCAAAATATTCGGTGACATATTTTTCATACACGCCGAGCGTATTGCTATAGAAAGCGCGCGAAGTAAGCGTGAGCGTCTGCGCCTGATCAATCAAAGCGGCAGCTATTTTTGGATGACAATGTCCTTGATTAACAGCAGAATAAGCCGAAAGAAAATCAAAATATTCTTTTCCATCAACATCCCAAACCTTTGCGGCTTTTCCTTTTGCCAATACA
This sequence comes from Bacteroidota bacterium, assembly GCA_947505205.1. Lineage (GTDB taxonomy): Bacteria > Bacteroidota > Bacteroidia > Bacteroidales > F082 > CAJBPB01. The sequence goes on from CANNKD010000067.1 coordinate 15,050, forward strand.
ACCGGTAGCGGATGGTAGTTATGTGCACCATATTTTTCTTCGAGTTCTATCGCTTCACGCGATGTAAGATGTTGTGTCATATAATTTCTTATTAAAATATAAATTTTTGTGTGAATGTATTAACAAATAAAGCGCAAAAATATGAATATTTATTCAAATTTCATTGATTTATACCATTTTGGTGAACAAAATTAACAATGCCTCTTACAATAAATGTCGTAAAGGGAGCAACAACCATTCAAAAAACTTATTGATCAAAGGACGACGTTTCCATTGTTCATAATCGAATGGCTGACTGTTTTCCAAAGTATATTGAATATGTGCCGCTACCTGTTCTGCTACCTGTTTTTGACGTCCCAATAACACTAATTCGTACATATATCTGAAACTGCGGTAATCAAAATTGGGCGAACCGATGCTGAAATGAGCTCCATCGATAAGTAATAATTTCGCGTGCAGGTTGTGGGGTTGGTACATTGAAAAATGAATACCATTCAGATGTAGATGGCCCATATATTTATTTCGTAAAACATCTACCAATCCCACATCAGAACGCAATGGAATGATTACCCGAACTTTAACACCACGGCGTGCTGCATCAATCATCGTTTTCCGCAACATAAATCCCGGTAAAAAATAAGGCGTGACTACGGTAACACTCTCTTTCGCCTTCCGAATCATTAAAATATAGCGGCGCATCACGCGCTGTTTCGTGATTGAAGGCATATCACGCACCACTTCGAATTGACGATAGCGTAACAAACGTAAATAATTCGCTTTCATCAAAACATACTTATTGTATATCTTGAAATCGAGGTTAAACACTTTTTTTATCGTAAGTGTCAGATCTCCATTGATACGTAAAACCGACTCCCGCCAGTTCATATTGTATTCGGTTAGGTTAGAAGAGCCTATGTAACAGATTGAATCGTCTATGATTAGCAATTTACGGTGATTGCGGCGGTGACCACGTGTGAAAATATCGGTATTGAATTTAATTTTTTCAAAAAAGCGAACCTCAGCACCAAATTTAATCAACTCATCAAAAAAACTATTGTTTACGGCTGACCCACCCCAAAAATCGATGAGCAGTTTTATTTCAATCCCTTGCTTTGCCTTTTTAGTGAGCGCATCCTTAAACTTAGTTCCAATTACATCATTTCCAATACGATATGTCTCAATATAAATATAATGTACTGCACTCTCAATATCATCAATCATAGCATTATAATACCGAATAGGGTCAGCAAACAGATGATACGGTTCATTGATCTCTTTCATATTTTAAATGCTTATATTAGTTTGGTTCGTGCGTCAAAATTCCAAATAAAATGAAATCCAATTAGCTTCTCTTTTTTCGAAATAAAATGATAACAAAAAGTATAATTCCAGTTACAAGTAGGCCTACCAATGAGAAACGGTACAACATTAATAATTTTTCCTGCTTATTATTTTCCAATTCAAGTCTGTCGATTTCTGGC
>CANNKD010000068.1 GCA_947505205.1 Bacteroidota bacterium
CAGCGCCATTTGGACGACACAGTTCTACAAAATGGGGACTTACGATTGATAATAAATTAGCGTGGGTGATTATGGAAGCTCCATCGTTGCTCATCATGCTGTATTTTCTGTGTTTTGGAAGCCGTTCATTCGATTCGTTCGTCTGGATTTTGTTTGTTTTATGGATCATTCATTATGCGAACAGAACCTTCATTTATCCTATCCGGATTAAGAAAACACCCAAAAAAATGCCTGTCGTGATTATGTTGAGCGGATTGTTTTTTAATTTAGTAAACGCAGGTTTAAATGGATATTATCTTGCTGAATTAGCACCAGAAACGGACTATAACTACAATTGGTTCGATAGTCCAATATTCTGGATTGGAATGTTTCTATTCTTCATTGGATTAATAATCAATTGGAAGTCTGATACAATTCTGATCAATCTACGTAAACCCGGTGAAACAGGTTATAAGATACCACATGGTTTTTTATTTAAATATGTTGCTTCGCCTAATCTTTTTGGTGAAATCATTGAATGGACGGGTTTTGCCTTATTGGCGTTTAATCTGCCGGCATTTACTTTCATGGTTTGGACACTTGCCAATCTCGTTCCGCGTGCAAAAAACCATTATGATTGGTATTTAAGGAACTTTCCTGATTATCCGAAAGAAAGAAAAATTGTTATTCCGTATATTTACTAAGCGCGATTCAATGTCATTTATTTAAGGGAATAATCATCAATAAAAGTTTTATTTACTATCCTTCGACTCCGCTCAGGATGACTGTCAGTCTGAGCGGAGTCGAAGACAGTTTTTCTTAACTAAACGCCATTGAAGCGCAATTATTCATTGCCTAACTGAGAAACAAGGCGTTTCAATTCAATTTCAGCAGCTTTTGCGCCAAACATCAGGTTGATAAGTAAATATCCAGCCTTTTCGTAGCTATCCTGTGCAGCTTTCACATCGAGAATAGTTGCCTGATTCAGCTGATAACGTTGCATAATAATTGCAACCAATTTTTGGGCATTCGCAAAACTGGTTCGCTGTTCATCCATCTGTTGTTGAATGCTTTCGAACCATTGCCAGGTTTTCGCTGCATCGGCCTGTAACTCAATTAACTGACTTTCCTGCAGTAAGTTGGCATTCTTTACTTGATAATTTGCTACACGTTGTTGCGTTTTATAGATCGTTCCATTAAAGACCGGAATCTGCAACGATCCGCCAAGGAATGGACCATAGCTCTGCGTAAAAAGATTAAATCCGGCTGAACTGCTGTTGTAAACGAAGCTGTATCCGGTATTTAAACGAAGAGATGGATACCGTTGTGCACGCAGTTCTTTCACAATCTGCTCATTTATTTTCACCTGTTGAACCGTTGCCAGATATTGCGGATTATTCTGTAAAAAAAGCATGATTGAATCTCTTCTTAAAGATTGGTCAATCACAATGGTATCGGAAATTTTCATTGGAAGGAAAGTCTTGTAACCGATTAACTGTTGCAGGTTTATTTTTTCCTGATCAACCATCAATTGTTGACCGATAATATTTTGCTGAGCCATGGAGAGGTCAATTTCTGCCTGTAAACGATCGCCCTCATTCGCCATGCCGACATTATACAATTCATTTACAATTTCAACCTTTTTTCGCGAAACAGCACTCGAGCTTTCAATAATCTTTAAATAAGCCTGTTGTCTCAAAATTCTGTAATAATTCAGCATGATTTCGGCAATTGTATTTTGAATTTGCTGATTTAACTGAAGTAAACTCTGACTTTGAAGCAAATTCAGTTTCTCTTTGGTGGCGATAATCTTAAAACCATTGAAAAGCATCATATTTGCTGATAAACCAGCATTAAAAGAGGAACTTGAAACGCCGCTTTTGCTGATATCAACACCACTATTGAGTTTCTGATCGAGATTGTACAACTGGTTATTGTCGGTTGCATTGATGTTAACCGAAGGAAGCCCGCCAGCATAACCAAATGTATTGCTGATTTTCGAAATTTCAGTGTTGTTTCTGGCAATTCTGATTGAGAAATTATTGTTCAAAGCTGTGTCAATCGCGTCTATTAATCTAAGTTGTTGCTGTGATTCTGCATAAAATGGAAATAGCAACAAAAGAGCTATCAAAAGGTTTTTCATATTCAATTTCGTTAACATACTAAACTGCAGCATCTTCCAAATCAACATTTTCAATTTTACGTTTTCCTGAGATAAATGTATAAATAGCAGGAATGACGATCAGGGTTAAGACAAGCGAAAACATGATACCGCCAACCACGACAATACCAAGCGGAATGCGGCTTGTAGCTGCAGAACCCAGACTAAGCGCGATAGGCAAAGCACCAAGTGATGTGGCCAGACTTGTCATGAGGATTGGTCTTAATCGTTGTGATGCAGCCTCAATCACAGCCTTTTTAATCTCAAGACCTTCATCACGTTTTTGATTGGCAAATTCCACAATCAGAATTCCGTTTTTCGTCACAAGTCCAATCAACATAATCATCCCGATTTCACTGAAAATATTGATAGTTTGACCGAAAGCCCACAAACTGAGCAAGGCACCGGCGATAGCGAGCGGAACTGTAATCATAATGATGAACGGATCTTTGAAGCTTTCGAACTGCGCTGCCAATACAAGATAAATGAGAATCAATGCGAGAATGAAAGCGAAAGCGATATTGGATGAACTTTCATCGAAGTCGCGCGAAGGTCCGCTGAGTGAAGTTTGAAAACTATCGTCAAGTAATTTACCTCCGATTGTTTTCATGGCTTTTACGCCATCGCCAATGGTTTTCCCTTCAGCCAGTGACGCGGAGAAAGTGGCAGATTTATATCGGTTAAAATGAAAAAGTGTGGGAGGATTGGCATTCATTTCAACCTTTAAAACCGAAGCCAATGAAATATTAACGCCTTTATTGTTTCGAACGTATAATTTTAAAATGTCATTTGTTTCCTGACGATCTTCCAGTTTCACTTGCGTAATTACCTGATATTGCTTACCATTCATGATAAAATAATCAAGCCGTCTTCCGCTGAAAGCGCTTTGAAGGACATCTGCAATATCCGTAACCGTCAAACCCATTTCACGCGCTTTAATCCTGTCGATTGTGATATCAGCCTCCGGTTTATTGAATTTCATATTCACATCCACATTTTGAAAAGTCTTATCGTCTTTGGCAGCTTCTATAAATTGAGGAATTATTTTCTTCAACTTTTCAAAATCGAGATTCTGAATCACAAACTGAACCGGCATGGCACCTCTCGAAGACAGACCAACAGAAATTGTCTGTTCTTCAACAGGAAATACGCGAACATTATTGAATTGCGAAAGTTTTCCGGATAAATTCTGTACTACCTCAGATTGCGATTTCTTCCGTTCAGACGCAGGTACAAGTCCAAGCCTTCCCATCGCACCATTCATGCCGGTACTATTGTATCCGGGAACGGAGAAAAAAGTGAAATCAACCTCAGGAATTGAATCCAGCATGAAGTTCTGCAGCCCTTCTGTTGCCTGCATCATATAGCCGTAACTTGCACCTTCCGGACCACTTATTTGAAATCGAACCTGACTCTTGTCTTCGAGTGGTGCGAGTTCACTTTTCAGTATTCTACCAACAAAAACGATCATAAACAAACAGGCAACCACGATGGCCCATGCAAGCCAACGCTGGGCTATAAACTTCTGTAACAGCTTCTTATATCCTGAATCCATACCGGCAAAGAAAGGTTCAGTCATCGTATAAAACTTGCCGTGTTCTGCCGTCTTGCGACTCAGCACAACATTCAAAACCGGCGTTATCGTAAGCGAAACAAAGGCAGAAACCAGTACCGCACTGGCTAAAACAATGCCAAATTCACGAAAAAGGCTTCCGACAAAACCTTGCAGGAAAACAACCGGAAGAAATACAATTGCAAGGGTAATTGATGTTGAGATGACTGCAAAATAAATCTCTTTACTTCCTTCGAGCGCTGCTCGACGAATGGGCATTCCGCGTTCAAACTTTCGAAAAATATTTTCAGTTACCACAATTCCATCATCCACCACCAATCCCGTTGCCAGGACTATGGCTAATAATGTTAGAATATTAATGGAAAACCCTGCAATATACATGATAAAAAAAGTTGCCATCAAGGAAATAGGTATATCGATGAGCGGCCGGATAGCGATGAGCCAGCTCCTGAAAAACAAATAAATAACCATGATCACAAGCAACAAAGCGATCAAAAGGGTTTCCTTAACTTCGGTGAGCGACTTACGAACATTGTCGGTATTATCGATAAGCGTTGTAAATGAAATATCATTTCCCTCCTGTGAAGCTTTGATTTCCCCAAGTCGTTTATTGAATTCATTGGAAATGTTAATATAATTGGCACCCGGTTGCGGAATGATTGAAATGCCAACGGCACTAACTCCATTCAAACGCCAGCTTTGCTCGTACTGTTCGGGTCCTAACTCCACTTTGGCTACATCACTCAGCCGAACAATGCCCTTCGCATCTTCACGAATGATCATATTTCGGAAATCTTCTTCGGTACTTAATCGACCCAACGTTCTGATTATGAGTTCGGTTTGGTTTCCATATATTTTACCGGACGGGACTTCAGCATTTTCCTTTTTAAGAATAGATGTGATATCATTAAACGCCACATTAAAGGCACTCATTTTGTTTGGATCGACCCAAAGACGCATTGCCGGACGTTTTTGTCCGATGATATTAACTGCACTCACTTCAGGAATCGTCTGAAATTTATTTTGCAACATATTTTCTGCAAAATCGCTTAACTCAAGCAATCCTCTTTTTGAACTTTGCACCGCCATCAGGATAATAAAATCACCGTTGGCATCCGATTTCGTCACAACCGGCGGAGCATCAATATCTTGTGGGAGATTTCTAACAGCCTGACTAACTTTATCCCGAACGTCGTTGGCGGCAGTTTCGAGGTCAGAATCGAGGTTAAATTCTACAGTAATATTGCTGTTACCAACTGCACTCGATGAAGTGATTGTTCTGATACCCGGAATACCATTGATTGATTTTTCGAGTGGCTCAGTAATCTGACTTTCAATGATATCCGAATTTGCACCAGTATAAGAAGTCCGAACGGTAATAACCGGCGGATCGATGGCCGGATATTCACGAACACCTAAAAAGTAATAGCCGATAATACCAAATAAAATGATGAAAATATTCATCACCGTTGCCAGAACAGGTCTTTTCAACGAAAGTGCTGAAATGTTCATTGAGCCGGTTTTGTTACGATATCGACCATCGAATGAATATTTCGTATGCTTACCACTGAATTTGGACGTACAAATAATATACCGCTTACGGCAATTGTATCACCAGCTTTTACTCCACTCACCAGCTCAACATTGTCGGCAGTTCGGATTCCGGTTTCGACATTTACAAATACTGCTTTATTATTTTTAATCACAACTACCTGATTCGACATCGCGTCGGGAATAATTGCATTTGACGGAACAACAAAACCTGAAGATTCGTTATTCAGAAAAACTTTCACAAAAGCTCCGGGACTGATATTCGTGTTTTCAGATATTGCTCTTACTTTTAAATTTCGCGTGTCAAGATTAATCTGTGGCTCAATAGCACTGATTACAGCCGATCGTTTTTCGTCAGATCCATTCGTTTGAATAAGCACTTCGTTTCCGGTTTCAACTAAATTGGCATAGGTTTCAGGAACAGTAAAATCAATTTTTATCTTATCAGTCTGCTGCAAAGTTCCTAAAACAGTTGAAGGAGAAACATAGGCACCCAGACTCACCATTCTCAAGCCTAACTTTCCACTGAAAGGTGCTTTCACGATCGTTTTATCAATCTGCGCCATGAGTATATTGATACTTGCGTTGATCGAATTTACCTGATTCAGGGCAATATCATATTCCGATTGGTTGACGCCATTCACCACAAGCAGTTGCTTTAAACGCTGTTCCGTTTTTGTAGCTAATTCGAGCTGGACTTTTTGTTGTTCCATTTGCGCCTGCAATTCGGCATCGTTTACGCGGGCCAAAACAGTTCCCTCAGCCACAGATGCGCCATCTGGAATATTCAAATAGGTTAAACGGCCACTTGTTTCGGAATGAAGCTCGAGACTTTCGGCTGAGAGTGCTGAACCATTCACTTCGATGCTTGTTGGCAAAATCACTTTACCGGCTATTACAACATCCACTATTACAGGCTTTTTCGATTGTATCTGGGTTGTCTTTCTTTCGCATGCAAACACAACCGCCATCGCAGATAAAATGATTAAATATCTCATCATCTTCATTTATGCAACTCCTTTAAGTAATAAAGTGAGCAAAGATACTGATTTAGAAGATGGAGGACGCCATAATAAACGTATTCTGTATCACAAGGGTTCAAAAGCGAAACCCTTACTATAATTTTGAATTATCTTTGCTGAAAATCAAACAATGATATTTAATTACCTGAATGATGATACAATTTGCGCCATAGCTTCGCCTCATGGGATGGGAGCTGTATCGCTTTTACGGATTTCTGGTTCAGGAAGTCTTGAAATAATTCAAAAAATCTTTAAACCTAAACGTTCAAAACTCGACATCATGGATGCCGAAAGTCACAAACAATTTTTTGGAACAATTCATGATAATGAATATGAGATTGATGAAGTGTTGGTGAGTATTTTCAGGGCACCTCACTCCTACACCGGTGAAACTTCCGCCGAAATAAGTTGTCACGGATCGCCATATATTCAACAAAAACTTATTGAATTATTGATCAGTACCGGCTGTCGGATGGCTGAGCCAGGCGAATTTACGATGCGGGCTTTTGCCAACGGACGGTTTGATCTTGCTCAGGCAGAAGCCGTTGCCGATTTAATAGCTTCTCAGTCGAAAGCGGCACATCAGATTGCGATGAAACAGATGCGTGGTGGTTTTTCAACTAAAATAAAAAATTTACGCCAGCAATTGATTGATTTTAGCTCACTTATTGAGCTTGAACTCGATTTTGCTGAGGAAGATGTTGAATTTGCAGACCGTAAAGCCTTTTTCGTGTTAATCAATGATTTAAAAACGGAAATAACGCTTCTCATAGACAGTTTTAAAGCAGGTAATGTGATTAAAAATGGAATTCCGGTCGCTATAATCGGGAAACCCAATGTAGGGAAATCAACATTGCTGAATGCAATTCTGAATGAAGAGAAAGCGATTGTTAGCGAGATTCCGGGAACTACACGCGATGCCATTGAAGACACGATCATTATCGGTGGATATTCATTTCGTTTTATCGATACAGCCGGACTGCGCGATTCGGACGACACAATTGAGAATATGGGAATCGGACGAACTTATCAGAAAATGGAACAGGCATCCATCATCCTGTATGTCTGCGATTTAACGACAATGAATAAAGACACAACTGATGAAATTCTGAACGAATTCCGGTCACATATTGACGATGAAAACAAACTTTTTATCCTTGTCGTGAATAAAGCTGATCTAATGGAAGAAATTCCATCGCATTTTGCCGAATTTGTGGAGTTGGAAACGGTATTTGTATCGGCCAAACGTAAAGAGAACATCCATTTATTAGCTGATAGTTTATTAAATGCAGTAAAATCATTGAATCTAAATACAGATACGATTGTAAGTAATACTCGTCATTATCAAGCACTTAAAGAAGCATTATCATCCATTGAATCCGTTGAAAAAGGATTTCAATCCGGTTTGCCAACCGACTTAGCCAGCATTGATATTCGTCAGGCATTGTATCATTTAGGAACAATCACGGGCCAAATAACCAATGATGAAGTGCTTGGAAATATCTTCGGGAAGTTTTGTATCGGAAAATAATCCACCCAAAATATTGCAGTATAAAACAGATAGCAAACCCATACAAATCTCTTTAATACAGGGCTTTATTTTATGTTCTTAAATCAGCTTCAACCAAAAATACCCTGACAGACGGATATAACTTTCATTCGTTTACATCGCTTCCGCCGCTTCGCTCGCTTAAGTCGCTTCATTCGCTTAACTCGCTAAAATAATCATCAAATTTGATAGAAAATAATACGAAAATACTTTGCATTTTGTGAAGTTTATATTATCTTTGCGCATTGAAAAACTGAAATGAGAATAAGGAATAGAGCACTTTTAGACAAATTTGTATTGAAACATGCTGATTCGGCTAAGGCAATACAAAAGTTCATTGATATCGTTGAAGAGGCTGAATAGCAGAATCTAAACGAAATTAAAACAGATTTCAATTCGGTAGATTACGTTACGAATGAGCGATATGTATTTAATATTAGAGGAAATAAATACAGCATTATTGCAGTCATCATTTTTGTCGGAGGTGTTTTTTCGATATGGTTTGTAGGTACGCATGCTGAATACAGCAAGATAGATGCTAAACAGATATAAGAGAAAGGAAAAAAAATGGAAAAGAAATTTATTGATATTACAGAAATTCATACGCCAGAATTATTTAAACAAGTGTCAGAATATACCGATGTGTTAATTGACGAAGCAACGACAAACGGTTCGTTGGATGAGCAAGCAGCAAACAATGAATATACCCGCGAAATTGGACGTGTAGGGCGTATGTGTGCTGATTACGAAAGTATGTACATGAAATTTGAACGCGTAAAATTCAAATCTCCTTTGGTAGTTTCTATTGAAAAGGAAATGGAAAAGCGCCATATTAAACAACGCCAGACAGCTGTATTACTTGATGTAAAAGAATCTACCTTTAGTCAGATAATGACCGGAAAACGCGCGGTATCAATGCGTATGGCCAAACGTTTATACAAAGAATTGAATATTGATCCTGGATTGATTCTGGAGTTCTCGTAAAAAAAAAACACCCAGCCGGCGCTGATTCGTAATCAGTTCCCCTTACAACATTGTTAAGAGTAAAACCAATTTCCCAAAAAAACGGATTTGCAATCCATTGCGACTGATACGGATTTATAATCAGCATCCTTTAACATCGGATTTGTAATACTTTTGTACGCATGTGTTTATAAAGTAACTCAAATTTTTTAAAGATTATTGATATGGATAGTATAAATAACTTACGTTCTCTTGGGCGTACTGATTTGAAAGTCACCCCAATTGGACTTGGTTGCTGGCAGTTCAGCAAACAAAAAAACATGGCTGGGAAATTTTGGCCAACACTTGAAGATGACTTAATTGATAAGGTTGTGTCCTTATCCTTTCAAGGAGGCGTTAACTGGTTTGATACAGCCGAAGTATACGGCAATGGGGCTTCAGAAAGGGCATTATCAAAAGCCTTGCAGAGGGCTGAAAAAAAGCCGGGAGAGATCTTCATAGCCACAAAATGGTGGCCTATGTTCCGATTTGCTTCGAATATCTCTAAAACAATTCATGAGCGTATCAAAGAGTTGTCGCCATATCCTATTGACCTCTACCAGGTGCATCAGCCATGGGGCTTTTCAAGTGAAAATAAGGAAATGATAGCTATGGCTGAACTGATGGAAAGGAAGTTGATCAGAAATATTGGGGTCAGTAATTTCTCGGCACAACAAATGAAAAAAGCCTGGGAAACTCTTCATAAAAAAGGAATTCCTCTGGCCTCAAACCAGGTATCGTACAACTTGCTGAATCGTAAAATCGAATCAAACGGAGTCATGGAAATGGCAAAGAACCTAGGCATATCCATCATTGCATATTCGCCTTTGGCCCAGGGGCTGGTTACCAGTAAGTTTCATGACAACCCTGAACTACTTAAAAATATAGGCTTAAGAAAATATAATTCCCAGTTTAAACCTAATGGGCTTGAGAAAAGTCGAAAGGTAGTGATGTTTATTAAAGAGCTTGCCCTCCAATATAATGTAACTCCCTCTCAGATAGCCCTCAATTGGTTAATCAATTATCAGGGTGATATGGTTGTCGCAATTCCGGGAGCCACAAAAGAAATTCACGCAAAGGAGAACACAGGAACAATGTCGTTTAGACTTTCTGACGAGGATATGGCAAAACTGGATAAGTTGAGTACGATATTCAAATAAGGGCACGAATGCAAACTATTGTCTATACTTGCTGCTGTTAATCCAAATCCAGATTCCAGCTATACACTTATACTTTTGATATTCTTGCTCCCCTCAGTTCTGTTTTTATTATTTTTGTGGTTTAAAAAATCATCTAATAAAATTTCTTGATAAATGATTCCCAACTGATTCCCAACTGATGCGGATTTGTAACTTAGCGAAGCGATCTCACCGCAGATAACTTAGCGAAGCGATCTCACCAAAGTTATAAACATCTTTTAACATCGGATTTGTATTCCATTTCAACTCTTGCATCAAAGATCCATCGCCCCGCAATATAAATCAACGAAAATAATTATTTTCATTATCTAATAATTTTTGTGCAATTTTGAGTATGAATTATATATGAAAAAATTTATTTGGTAGATATGAAAGGAGGTCAATTTGAATCAGCAGAGGATGGTCAGTTTGACCGAAGTTTGAAGTTATAACATCCAAAATAAATAAAAGCTAGCATCATGAAAAAAAACATTATCCTGCAGTTTGCTTTATTCCTCTTAATTGTTTTCTTAACAATTTCCTGCACGAAAAATGAAACTGTATCCACATCGCCCACCGACCTTCTGATACAGGAAAAACTACAGAGTATGACCGATAAACTGCTTAGCGATTATAAAGTGAATTGCCCTGAATATCCAGGCGGACTGGCATTAAAAGTGATCTCTAAAAACGGAAGCTGGTTTGTATCGTCCGGACTAGGTATAGGAATAACAGACCAGATTCATTTCCGGGCAGCAAGTAATACCAAGTTATTTACTTCAACAGCCATATTGCTATTGGCACAGCAAGGAAAAGTGAATATCGATGCCATAATTTCCGACACCATCCCTGGGACATCCATCACATATGTTCCGCATACAGCCAATTACCAGGTGCCTTTCCGTGACAGGATTACCATCAGGCAACTGCTGCAGCACAGAGCGGGGATTTTTGATGTTACAAACGAATATATTCCTGATACTGTTCCAACTTCCATTCCATACAGCGGCATGTATTACGTGTCCTATGTGCTGGATTCCGATTCTATGCATAATTTTACCTTCGACGAACTTGTAGGAGTAAATGCCGAATGCCATCTGAGCTATTTCCAACCAGGTGAATCATACCATTATTCAAATACTGGTTACAGTATTCTGGGAAAGATTATTGAACGGGTTTCAGGACAAAGCTATCAGCAGTTCATTATGGAACATATAGTACAACCGATGGAGATGGCAAACACGAGTTTTCCTTATCTGAGCAGTGATCGCACTATCCCTTCACCTTATGCAAAGGGTTATAAGTACTATCCCGGAAATACAATCGATTGTACCGAATCAAATATGTCGCTGAATGTAGCTGAAGGGAACCTGATCACAACTCCTGACGACCTGTCAAAATTTCTTCGTGCCCTCATAGAGGGAAACGGCGTTTTGTTGCCTTTTTGGATCAACCAGGTTATGCTTGCTCCCCCTGCCGGTAGTTCGCCTGCAGGATGGTATGGTTGTGGGATATTTTATTCGATGAACCTGGGATTTGGTCATAACGGAGCCCACGAAGGATATCTATCTCGCATGGTTACAGATCCGTCTGTCGGGTTCACGGCTGTTTCATTTACCAATACCTGGGATCTTTCTGCCGAAAATTCTATGAACGAACAGCTTAGCTTCTTGGTTGATGAAGCCTGTTACAGGGCAAAAATCATTGTGCAGTAAGCTATTAATATGCAACGAAATAAATATTAAAAACGAAATTCTACCCTACACCTCCCCGCATATGCAGTTTTGTAACTTAGCCCACCACTGATGCAGATTTACAATCTGCATCCTTTAACATCAGATTTGTAATCCATTCCATTTCCACATTGCATCAAAAAACCATTGCCCTTGCAAAGCATTGCGCACTGGTAGAAATATAGTATCAGACAGAAGTGCCACATTTATTCTTTAGCAAAGTTGGTACAAAGTACTTTAAATTAGTACTTTTGAATAAGTAACGAGTAGTCAATATAAATCAGCGATGGATAGTCCGTTTGAATCAGCAGTGAGGGGCATCAGTTTAACCGGAGTTTTCGATAATATTAAGCTATTTCTCATTTTCATAACTTTATTCAGTTTTTTTTCGGCTGAGAACTTATTTAGTCAGCGATTTGATAATGATATTGTGTTTGATGGTTTGTATAACAAAGGACTTTATGAAATTTATTCTGATCCGGGCATTTCAAAACAATGCCTCGAAAAACTGGAGAATCATCGAAAGCAATTTTCCCCGATTCAACAGGCAAAAACTAATTATTTAAGGTTGAGAGTAATTTATACCGACACCAATGCCGTAAAGGCACTCAATAAGAGAATGTTTGAAGCCCCCGACTCACTCAGCCATACCGATGCCCTAATATATTCGGCCAGGAAATTTCTTGAAAAATCAATGCCCGATAAAGCAATCCATTTGCTTATGGAGGCGCTCGATACATTAAAAGCAGGCTCCGAAAAAGCTGACTTCTGCAGAATAAATTTATGTGAGGCCTACAGGCAAAAACAGGAATACGCAAAAGGAATTGAGATGCTGAACGAGGTCGTGAACAGTAGAAAGTATGTTACAGATAATAACAGGGCTTATGCCTACAACCGACTGGCTGCCATATACGACGAATGGGGAGTTAATAAATACAATATTGCCGATTCGGTCGAAAAATATTCAGTGATGTGCATTTCTTTATCCGAAAAAATAGGCAGCAAAGCAAACCTTGCCTTGGCTCAAAACGAACTTTGTTTTCGGTTATCCCTGGCAAAAAAGTATGATGAAGCCCTTGAATTATCCATTAAAGCCGTAAAGAATTTCGATGAGGCAGGAATGATTTACAGTGAGATGAATGCCCTAATAAACCGTAGTAATATTTATATTGGATTAAAGGATTATAAGCAGGCACTTCAGTCTGTTATTGATGCTAGCGGTCTCTGTCCGGTTGAGGAAAACAGGAATCTTTTTATGCGATTGTATGTGCAAATGTCAAGCCTGTGTGAATTAACAGGAAATTATAAAGATGCTTACGATTTTATGGCGTTAAGTCGTTTACTCATGGTTGATTTTTATAAAGACAGAATAAGTATGCAGATCAACGAACAATCGGCTAAATATGATCTGTTTACCAAGGAGCAAAAAATAAGAGAAGAAAAACAAAAGAATGAATTTCATAAAAAACAATTGACATTCCTTATTATTATTTTGGGTTTCCTTTGCATTGCATTTGTGCTTAGTTTTTTTTATTTCAAGGCGAAAAGGAAAGAGTTCATGAAGCAAAAATTGATTGAAACCATTATTCAAACGGAAGAAAAAGAGCGCAAACGAATAGCCTCCGATTTACACGATGGGCTGGGTCCGTTATTGTCAGCTGCAAAACTCTATTTTCAGGCATATCTTGATGCGAAAGATGTTGATGATAAAGCTGTTATCGAATCAAAACTTATCAGCATTATTGATAGTGCCATCGACGACTCATCAAGAATATCACACAATATCAGCCCTCAAATTCTTGAAAAATATGGGCTAAAGATTGCTCTGGAAAATTTTATAAGTGAGATTGACATCAGTAAAAATATAAAATTCGATCTATCGTTTGAAAAGATCAACCGTTTCGATTTGAAAGTGGAACTAACCATTTACCGGACAATTCTGGAACTAATCCACAATACTATAAAACATGCAAAAGCATCACAAATCAGTATAAAGTTTTTTTTATTAAAAGACACGCTCAATGTAATTTACGATGATAACGGGATGGGTTTTTCGATTGAAGAAAAAATGAATGAAAAACAAGGTATGGGTTTAAAAAACATCACAAACCGCATTCATTCATTGGAAGGAAATATTGTTTTTGATTGCCGGCAAAGTGAGGGAATGAAAGCATCCATCAAAATTCCACATAAAGAAATTACCATGTATGAAGCAAATTAAAATTGCAATTATTGATGACCATGACCTTTTTAGGGAAGGCATAAGGCTTGTAATAGGTCAGATCGAAAATTTTGAAGTTGTTTTTGATACTTCCAATGGCTATTTATTTCTAGAATTTCTCCAACATTCTTTTCCCGACGTGGTATTAATGGATATAAGCATGCCCCTGATTGATGGTATTGAAACAACACGTAAAGCAATTGAATTGCAGTCATCCATAAATATTATTGCGCTGACCATGTTTTCGGATATAACAAACTATACCAAAATGATCAATGCGGGTGTTAAAGGTTTCGTGCTGAAAAAGTCAACCAAGTTTGAACTTCAGCAAGCCATTTCTATCGTTTTTGAAGGGGGCAATTATTTCAGCCAGGAAATAATTAAAAAACTGGCATTTCGATCAAACAATGGTTTTCAAGGCACCGATCATCTAACAAACCGCGAAATCGATATTCTGAATCTGATTTGTAAAGGATTAACTTCACAGGAAATTGCCGAAAAACTATTTATCAGTGCAAAAACAGTTGAAACACACCGAAGCAATATTTTTCTTAAAACAAATGTCCGAAATATTGCCGGATTAATAGTCTGGGCTGTTAATAACAACTATTTCTCTATATAGCAATTACCTTTCTTATCAATAAATTTCTACAGGTTTTCTCTTAGCACAATTACAGGTTTCCCTTTAGCCAAAGTACAGGTATTCCTTCTTGTGCCGAAAATGGGCTGCTCTTATCTTTGTATTGAATCGTTTGCAAATTCATAACTAATGAATATTGTCATTATCGAGCAAAACAAAATTTTCCGCGAAAGCCTCAAAACTGCGCTTAACCAAATACCCGGTATTAATATTGTTTTTGATTCTGATAATAACGGTTGTCTCGATATTCTGAGCGATCAGCAAATCCAATTAATTCTGATTGATAATAACATGACAAAAAATAAGTGCATTGAGATTAAGAATAGAGCACTTGCATTATGGCCATCAGTCAAATTTTTGTTATTGACAAGTTATAAAAAAGAGGAGTATAATATTGATATAAATAAATATACCAATGTTATTCTCAAAAATTCCAGTAAAAAGGAATTTGAGAATAGGATCAGAGAATTATAAGTACAAATCAAAAAAAGGATTACAATGAAAACATCTTCAACCCTTGCTGCGTTTGTGGTATTTATTATTTGTGGCTTCCTTATCGTTGCTTCCTGTAAAAAAGACGCAATACAGGATGGTGGTGCTGGCGCCCATGCAAACGATGCTGACAGGGCTATTCCATACAGTTATCCGGATTGGATGGCTTATATTGATGGCACTAAATATTTATCGGAAATAACCATTCCCGGTACCCATGATTGTGGCGCCGACCTTCATACTTCTGAGCAGGGAGCAGAGTCGGATATAACAATTGCACAAGATTTCCGTATTGCAAATCAACTGTTGTTAGGCGTAAGATGGTTTGATATACGCCTGAATGATGACAATGGAACGATGACAGTTTTTCATGGTCCCTATTATCTTCATAAAAATTTTAATGATTTGATTCTTCCAGTTCTTGATTTTTTAAATAATCATCCTACTGAAGTTGTTGTATTTATGATCAAGCAGGAACATTCATCAAGGGGCGACGATGCCTTTGCAAATGGAGTTCTGGGCTATCTAAACTGGTCTTATCCTGATAGGTTTTGGATGGGTGACCATATTCCTCAGCTTAGCGAAGTAAGGGGTAAAGTTGTTATTACACGGAAATTTTGGGGCACCCACGGCTATCCAATGGGCGTACCTTTGATTTGGCCAGATAACACTTCTGGCACTTATGATACCGGTTCTGATCCCGGAGTTTGGCTATATGTACAGGATCATTACAAAACAAATACGGTAACCTGGCAGACAAAATGCTGCGAAATAGAAAGTACGATTGAATTAGCCCACAATGAACCCTATCCTTACAGATGTTACTACCTTAACTTTACAAGCTGCGAATCGGATGTAGCCGGTTATTCCTTGCAATCACTTGCAAGCAATATCAATCCAAGAATTAATACCTATTTACTTTCAAAACCAACATGGCACAATTGCGGAGTTATTTTCGTCAATTTCGCCGGTGGCTCAGATGATGGTCAGGTTCCTAACGACCTTGTAAAAACAATTGTAAACCAAAATGATTTTTCTACACCTACAGTTACAATTGGCACTCAGACATGGATGAAATATAACCTTAATGTTACAAAATACCGCAATGGCGATCCTATTCCCAATGTAACAGATCCAACTGCTTGGGCAAACTTAACTACCGGGGCTTATTGCGACTATAATAACGATCCTAATAATGCAGCAATTTATGGAAGGTTATACAATTCTTATGCAGTACATGACCCTAGAGGTTTAGCTCCCGCGGG
>CANNKD010000069.1 GCA_947505205.1 Bacteroidota bacterium
TACGCCGCCTAAAACATGGTAAAGACCAGTAAAACAGGCAGTTCGTTCAATTGCCATCACATCGCGCATATCTTCAACCACACAAATAACATTTTCATCGCGCCGGTGATTGGAGCATATTGAACATAATTCACCATCAGAAATATTGTGGCACTTTTTGCATAACAAAATCTCATTTCTCATTTTCAAAAGTGCACGCGACAAGGCTTCCGTGCGGCCTGCGTCTTCCTTTAGCAAATGCAATGCAAGTCGTAATGCAGTTTTATTTCCAATTCCGGGTAGCCGCGCCAGTTCATTGACCGCATTTTGAAGTAACAGGGACGAATACTCAATCACAATGTTTATTTTTGGCAAAATTAGGATTATTCTTTCAGCCCCAAAGAGATTGTTAAATTTGTGATCACTAAAGAAAATATATGAAAAGTTTTAGATTGAATAAATCATTGATAATCTGTTTGTTAATTTGTGTTTCTTTCTCAATGAAAGCACAGGAATTGAACCGAACAGATTCATCTGGTAAAAAACAAGGTGCGTTTGATGTGAAATTTCCAAATGGAAACACCAAATATACGGGGCAATTCAGGGATGATCAGCCTTATGGTGTGTTTAATTATTATAGTCAGAATGGCACTTTGAAAGCGACAAATGTATTTTCGGATGGAGGTAAGAAAGCTGCAAACAAGCAATTTTCAGAGAACGGAAAGCGCATTGCCGAAGGAAATTATTTCAACCAGCAAAAAGACAGCATATGGCGGTTTTATAGCGATTTTGATGGAATACTGCTTGCTGAAGAAGCATATATTAATAATGTAAAGAATGGAATATCAAAGACATACTTTCCTGAAGGTGGGCAAATTTCTGAAATATTGGAATTTAAAAATGGAGTGAAGGATGGCCCCTGGAAACGCTATTTTCAAGCTGGCGGTATCATGCTTGAAGGGAATTACAAAAACGATTTGATCGATGGCGATTTCAAATTGTATTTTGAAAATGGCAAAGTGAAAATTGAAGGTGCTTATGCCAATGATGTGAAAACCGGAATCTGGTTCGAGTATAATGAATCTGGTGATCTTGTCGAAAGAACAGATACATCGATTAAGTATGATTAGAAAATTTAAATAAATTTTAAATACTGATTATCAATGATTTGATGATCAATCATTTATAAACACTTCCTCAGGATTGGTATTTAATCCGCTCATATAATTTTACCAAAGAAGTTAGCAACTCCACCGGTGAAGATAGTATTTGGTAATGGTTTTGCCCGAACATTTGCGGCAAATAATGTTTTGCAGTTGCCTCAATGGCCAAGGCATATGCGTTAATTTGCTTTTCGTTTAATTCTCTGAGCGCCTGTTTCACGTCGTTGATGCCATATTTACCTTCGTATCTGTCAAAATCGTTTGGTTTGCCGTCCGAAATCAGAATTACCCATTTATTTTTGGTCTTACGGCTATCGAGTAATGTCCCCGAGTGTCGTAAAGCCGTTCCAATACGTGTATAACCTGCCGGCTGAATGGAACCAATTTTGTATTTCGCTTTATTCCAATCTTCCTCAAATGCTTTCACATTCAAGTAATTAGAAAAATTTCTTGTTTTTGAATAGAAGCAATCTATCGAGAAATCAATCGAAAACTCATTTAAAATTTCACCAAAAAGGATGGCTACCTGTTTTTCAACATCAATAATTCTGTTTCCTGCCGAATAAGCATCACTCGATAAACTGATATCAAGTAGCAGAAGGATCGAAATATCTTTTTCAATTTTCCGGTTCGATAAGTAGATTTTTTCTGATGGTGTGTGGCCGGAATGTACATCGACAAATAAATCCGTAACTGAATCAATATCAAACTCATTGCCTTGTGGTTGCCTGCGTAGTTGTTGCATTTTATTGTTTACATTCGTCAACATTTTACGCAGTCCATTGAGGGTAGACAGATTGTCATTAATGGTTGATTGATAATATGTTGGATCTGATCTGAAATGCTTTTTTGTGTAAAGTTTGGAAAATTCAGGTTTGTATTCCCTGCGTTTATAATCCCATTCGTCATAAGCAATGTGATCACCTTCTTTTTCTATTTCTGCACTTTCCGAAATACTCGTATTCTCCATAAAATCAGCCTGATAAACGCTGTGGGCAGTATCATCGACCCGAACGGTGAACCTCAAATTTAACTCGTCGAGTGCCTCCTGATGCTTTTCCAGTTCATCACTTCCATCCAAATCACGCCAGCCACCGTTAAATTCATCGGCTGTTTCAACTTTCTCGAAATTATGAGTTAAAACATAGTCTTCCTGCTGTTTTTTGTCAACTTCCACGCTTTTAATTTCTTCAACGGCCTTTGACCGAAGTGTTGTCTGAGGTAAATCGGGTCGGGCTGTTTTTATTTGATCATTGAAGTTTTTCAGTTTTTTTTCTGACTCAGAATCTGGATCATTGATCATCCATTTTCCATAAAGCCAGCTATAATCAACTTCTATTTTTGGAAGTGTTTGTTCCTGAAGAAGTTCTGTAAATGAGGCGTGTAGGTCAATCGTGGATGGAAATTCATTTTGAAGACTTTGCAATACGGTTCCGGATGATTCAAAAGCCGCTTGCTGCGACTGACTTGCTGTATAATTCAGATCGGTTGTCCAATTCAGTTTAAGTTTTTGTTGTTCAGTAAGATATAAAAGTCTGAAAAGGTAGAATGAAAGATTTTGTTCAGCTTTGGGAAACAACGAAATGGAAACCGGTAAAAAGAAATTGTTGTTTTTATAACCACCTTCTCGTTCTGCAGCGAATATTTCGATGGGTTTTCCGGTGATGGCACGGGCAAGAATCGTAAGTCGGGCAGTGATTTCCGATAAGTTGACGTTTTGATCGTCTTGCTTTTTCGAATCTCTTTTGTTTTTGAAATATCTTACAAATTTCCCGTAAATATACTCGTCTAATGCCATTATTTTTTGAATCTCATATCATTAAATTGGCAAGGTCAGTCAATGCCTCAATAATTTCAGCGTCATCACTCAGAGGTTCAATAACGGCTACTTTTACCGAAAGTCTTTTAGGTAAACCACTGTGAATCAGTTTTCCGGCATCAACAAGTAAACGTGTCGAAACAGTTTCTGTTAAGCCGAGTTCTTTTAAATTTCTAATTTTATTTCCAATTGAAACCAATCGTTTTGCCGAATCTTCATCCACACCTGATTCTTTGATCAGAATTTCGGCTTCTGCTTTCGGTTCCGGATATTCGAACGACATAGCCACAAAACGCTGCCGTGTTGATGGTTTCAGTTCTTTGAATCCGCGCTGATATCCAGGATTGAATGAGGCAACCAGCATAAAATCTTCGTGAGCTTTGACCGTTTCACCCAATTTATCAATAAATAACTCGCGCCGATGATCAGTTAACGAGTGAATGGCAACGATAACATCCGGTCTGGCTTCGGCAACTTCATCAAGATAAACAATAGCGCCTTTTTTTACACCGGTTGTAAGCGGACCGTCCAGCCACAATGTTTCAGCACCTTTGATGATAAACCGGCCAATTAAATCAGTCGAAGAAGTTTCTTCGTGGCAGCTGATTGTTATCAACGGTCTTTTTAATGTAAATGCCATAAACTCGACAAAACGTGATTTGCCGGTTCCGGTGGGTCCTTTCAATAGAAAAGGAAGTTTGTTTTTGGCTGCGTGCTCAAATATCTCAACTTCCTTATGAACAGGAAGATAGTAAGGTATTTTCTTATCAATTAAATTACTTTCCATAATTGTTGTAAGTAAAATAAAAACAGAGCCAACCTATATGTAATCAGAGGATTACATTTCAGTAGCTCTGTTTTAGCGTTCAAGTAATGTTAGTCTTTTGTTAGTAGTGCTTCCTTCGAAGGCGTTCCGTATCTGATGAATTCATAAATATACATTCCGATGCCGGTTGCAAACATGGTTGCACAAACAACCAATACAAAGAAATGAACCTGAATTTCTTTTTGCACATCGCCGAAATCCATGCCCATTTTTCTCTCGAGGTAAACCTGAGCTACACCGGCAACACCAAAGGCAACCGTCATTCCAAGCATACCGATATTTGCTAACCAGAAAGCGACAATGCCGGTCATGCTATCGAATAATTTTCTTCCGGTAAGGTTTGGCAAAGTATAGCTGATGATGGCGAAAACGATCATTCCATAAGCGCCCCAGAATGCAAGGTGACCATGCATGGCGGTTACCAAAGTGCCGTGTGTGTACATATTTACCTGTGGTAAAGTGTGCGCCAGGCCTAATAATCCGGCACCAACAAATGATGTGATGGCGGTTCCTAAAGTCCAGCTTAGCGCGATTTTATTCGGATGTTTTTTCTCACCTTTGCGATACATACTTACCGCAAACAATGCCATTGCGAGGAAAGCCAATGGTTCGAGTGCCGAGAAAATGCCACCAATCACCAACCAGGTTTTCCCAACACCGATATAATAGTAATGGTGACCAGTTCCTAATATTCCAGAGATAAAGGTCAGACCAACAATAACATAAAGCCATTTTTCGATTACTTCGCGGTCAACACCGGTTATTTTAATCAAGAGGAAAGCCAAAATACCGCCCATGATAAGTTCCCAAACGCCTTCAACCCAAAGATGAACAACCCACCAGCGGAAGAATGAATCCATCGTTTGATTGTCGAACCAGATCATGCCGGGTAAATATAAAAGTGCTGCAAATAACAGTCCCATTGAAAGAACCAGAGCCGTGGTTGTGCGTTTTTTTCCTTTGTATAAGGTTGTCAGGATTAATCCTAAAAAAGTAAGGACATTTGCAACTACCAGATAATCCAGAGGACGAGGTATTTCGAGGAATTTTCTACCTTCCCAGTAATTGAAGTGAAAACCGATTATGGCGACAACGCCAACCAAAGCCAGTGAAATAAGCTGAATATAAGCCAGTTTTACATTCACCAGTTCATGTTCGGCTTCTTCAGGGATTATGTAATAGGCGGCACCCATAAATCCGGATAAAATCCAGACAACCAAAAGGTTAGTATGGACGGCACGCGCAGTATTAAATGCGATAAACGGATGTAATCCATCGTAACCCATATGGGCAAAAGCCATGATGAATCCATAAACAATCTGCAATGACAGCAGTAGCATCGACAAGGCGAAAAACCAATAGGCTACTTTTTGTGAATTGTATTTCATAGTAAAGAGTTTTATTTTGTGTTAATAGTTGAATTGTAATCCGGTTTGGGTGGAAATCCGTTCAGATCGACGTTACCAATCCACTTGAAGAATTCGATCAATTGATCTATTTCTTTCTCGTTAAAATTGTGGGCAACCATCTTTCTGCCTCTGGGCGCCCAGGGTGTTTTGGATGAAAATACGGCTCTCATATATCCCTCACCTCGGCGTTCGACCACTTTCGTGAGTTCGGGTGCGTAATATGCGCCTTCACCAAGAATGGTGTGGCAGCCCATACAGTTATTTTTTTCCCATAAATGTTTACCTGCAATTACATCGGCAGTCAGGTTTTCGTCATGGGTGCGTTTTGGGACTTCTTTTGTTAAGGAAGTCCACGATAATCCCAGGAAAATAACGAATGTTATAATCGTCCCTCCCAGAAAAAACGTTCTTGCTTGACTTTTTGATAACATAATTTGTAATGTTTAAAATTAATACTAAAAATAAATGGGACAAACTTGTCCGATAAAAATATAAAAAAATTAGAAAAGGTGATTTCCTATTTTAAAGCTTTCTTTTTCAATGAGTTGAATAATTTTTGTCTCTTCAAGCATCTTGGACAAATCAGTGCGAATTGACTCATATTGTTCATGTAAAGGACATGGATTCTCTGAAGAGCATTTGTTTAGTCCGATAATACAGGCCGTTGTTGAATAATCATCATCAATAACAACTACCAGATGTTTTAAACTCAAAGTGTTTATGGTTTGAGGAAGCATTTCAAAACCACCTCTTGCACCTTTGATAGAAAAAATGATTTTGTGCTTAACCAAAGTTTGTAAAATTTTGGCTGTAAAGGCAATAGGGGAGGTTATGGCTTTCGAAATCTCTGTGAGATTCGATCGCTTTCCTTTCATCGATTCTTTTGCGATGAAAATAGTCGCCCTGATTGCATATTCACATGCTTTTGAAAACATATTTTCAATGTGTTTGTCCAGCAAAAATAAACTTTTTTTTAATTCGGATAAGGTTATCTGAAAAAAAAATTCGAAACAAATAGGACTCATTAACCATTTAAAATGGCAGGAAGTATAATGTCACTCAATTTGGAAATAATTTCCTTTTGACCTGCTTTCAATTTTTGATTTGACTGGTGTCCTCCATCAAAAAGCACGCATCGGCAGCCTATTTCATTTGCAACTTCTGCATCATGCAAAGTATCGCCAATGAGCAGGCATTCTTCTGGATTGATTTTCAACGAATGAATTAGTTCCTTTCCGCGCGAAATTTTCCCTCCACCATAATGATTGTCGATTCCAAAAATTACATCAAAATATTGAGTAATATTGTAATGCCCTAATAATTGATAGAGTAAATTTTCTTCCATCGCTGACAAAACGGCTTGTTTGTATCCAATTGATTTTAAATCTGATAGAATAGAAATGGTTTCGTTATGCAGCTTGGCATCCGTGATGGTCGCACGATATAAATCCATAAACTGAAGCGCCGGAATTTCAAAAGGTTCTTTCGAAAAATCAAAACCAAGCTTTTGGTAGTAATCCACAACCGGAAAGGTAAAAACCTCCTTATAGACAGCATTGTCGATGGTTTGTAATTTCCGGTCGGACAACAAAGTGTTCATTGCTTCCACACATTGGTTCACATCATCGAGTAAGGTGCCATTCCAGTCCCAAATGATAAGCTTTATTCCATTTAAATATTTCACTTACACCATTTTGTGTGGTCGTTCATATTGGGTTTACCTAATTCTTCGGCTTTTAGAAAGCAAACACAAGCGTCATTTTTGTTGCCTTGTTGTTCGTAAATTAAACCAAGGTTATAATAGGTATTTGCAGCTTTAGGATTGATTTCGATTGCTTTTTTGTAACATTCAATCGCCTCATTTTCGTTTCTTAAGTTTGCAAAAGCCGCACCTTTGTAATGATATGCTTCAAAATTTTCGTTGTCAAATTGAATGGCGAGCTCAAATTCTTTGATTGCGTCGTTGAAACGTGATTGATACAGAATTTCAACGCCTTTTTCCAGATGTAAACGGGATTTTTCTTTCGGACTTTGGCAGGCAACCAAGGTGCTAAACAATAAAATGACGGCAATGATTCTACGCATTTTTTTTTGGCGAAGATAAGGAAGAATCTAAAAGTACAAGGGATAAAACCCTACTTTTCCGTTTTGGTCAACTTCCAAGGTTGGCATCGGTATTTTGATAAAACTGAAGATCTTAAAAACTGTTTTCAAGGTCTGGTAATTTGTTGGAATACGTCTTAAATCAATGTCCGGACTCAGGTAAAACTGGCGAATACGTTCTGAAGATGGAATTAGAATTCTATGATAATCAGGTGTATTAGTGTAGAAAAATAAAAGGTATTTTCTTTTTTAAACACAACATTAACAATAATTTACAAATAGAATTTGATTATTTGGTTTGCAATATCAATGAGTTCTTTGAGTTTTTCCTCACTTTTGGCTTCAGCAATAAAGCGTAGATAGGGTTCGGTATTTGATAAGCGAACGTTTAACCAATAATCTTGATAATCAAGACGATATCCATCAAAATCCATCATTTTAATTGGTTTTTCATTCTCAATAAAGTAATCTCTAATGGCTTCCATTGCTTCATTTTTACGGTCAAGTTTGAAGTTTATCTCACCTGAATTGTAATAAGGCGAAATACGCTTTATCAAAGCCGAAAGCGTGAGGCCTTGTACTTTAAATTTTGCAACCAAATGCAACACGATGAGTGCAGCCAACAATCCTGAATCGGAATAATAAAACTCGCGGAAATAATAATGTCCTGCCAATTCACCGCCAAATAATCCGTCCATTTCCCTGAGTTTTCCGGCTCCAAAAGCTCTGCCAACTCTCCAAGTTTCGACGGTAGCACCATATTTATTTAGGTATTCTCCAATTGCTTTCGAACTTCTGATATCTTGTAAAACGTTGCCTTTCAAGCCCTTCTCTTCAAAGAAATAGTGACCCATCAAGGCGATGATTAAATCGGGAGAAACAAATTGTCCTTTTTCGTCGATAAACATCACGCGGTCGGCATCGCCATCAAAGATTACGCCAATATCGCAATGGTTTTCAAGTACTAATTCTTTAATTTGTTCCTGATTTTCAGGTTCAAGCGGGTTTGGCTCATGTCCGGGAAAATTGCCATCAGCTTCATCATTGATGTAAATAATCTGATCTCCAAGTAGTTGTTTAATGAAAATCGATGCCATTCCGTTGCTGCAATCAAGTCCAATTTTCAGTTTGCTTAAATCTGTAATGTATCCTTTCAGAAATGAAATATAGTCGGTTTTTACATCAATCTGACTAATAATGCCTTTGGTTTTGGTAATTTCAATTTCACCGGTTTCAACCAACTTCTCAATTTCATTTAATCCGGTATCATATCCGACAGGCAAGGCATTGGCGGCAGAAACTTTCAATCCATTGTGATGTTTTGGATTGTGGGAAGCCGTAATCATTACCGAAGCCGGGAAATTGAATTTGGCAGTTGCCCAATAAATAGTAGGAGTAGTGGTGAGTCCTGCATCGGCAACCGATGCTCCGCTGTCAGTAATTCCTTTGCACAAAGCATCGAAAACTTCGTTCGATGACAAACGACAATCGCGTCCGACGAGAATTTTATCTGCTTTGAGCACCTGAGTTAGGAAAAAACCGATGCGATATACATCGTCAGCATTAAAATCTTTATCCCAAATGCCCCTTATGTCGTAGGCTTTAAATGCTTTCATTGTCATTTATCTGTAAATTTTTTGTTTGTTGAGGGCTTGTTGAAATTTTCGGGCATTCACTAAATGTTCTGAATAACTTTTCGAAAAATTATGATAGCCTGAGAAATCTTCCTTTGCACAAAAGTAAAAATAAGCGTGGTGTTGGTAATTTAAAACTGCATCGATAGCCGAAATTGAAGGGATACAAATGGGACCCGGAGGTAAACCATTGTATTTGTATGTGTTGTATTTTGAATCTATGTTTTTATGAACATCCAGAACGCGTTGAATGGTGAAATCACCAACAGCAAAAATCAATGTTGGATCTGCCTGCAAAGGCCAATCTGATTTTAGTCTGTTGATATAAACGCCTGCTATTGTTGATTTTTCGGAAGTCATAGAAGTTTCCCGATCGATGATGGCAGCCAAAGTGGAAACTTCAGACTGACTCATTTTCAGGCTATTGGCTTTTTGTTTACGACTACTGTTCCAGAAATTCTTGTATTCAGTTTGCATTCTTTTTACAAATTGATCAGCATTGGTTGTCCAGTAAAACTCGTACGTATTAGGGATAAACAAGGATTGAATAGTTGCATTGTTAAACCCAATCTTTTGTATAAATGCATTGTTTGTCAATAGTTTAACAATTGAAGCCGAGTCGGCTTCAATTTGTTTTGAAATACGTCCGGCTAACTGATAAATATCACGTAGATTATTAAAAGTCAGTGTAATTGGTGTTTGTGCACCTGATCTTAGTAAATTAATCAATGCATCATTCGAAATTCCATTTTTGATGATGTAATGACCGGGTTTTATCTTTTGTGGATAATTTTTTTGGTTGGCAAGCCAGATGAATTTCTTTCTATTTGTAATCAGCTCATGATCAAATAGTTCCTTTTTTACATCCTCAAAAGTTGCGTTGGTTTTGATAAAGATGGAGAAGTCTTTGCCATTGGGAGTTCTAATGTTGGTCGTAAAAATAGTTTCATAGACAAGATATCCCAAAACCAACGAGATTATGAAAACAATTAAAATCAGGTGATTTATTAATTTTCGAAAGTAACTTTTTCCGGGACGTTCTTCCGTCTCCAATAATTCCTGGTCCATCAATATTTTGACTTGAAATTTGGATTAATCAATTGAAAATGAAGCTGATCGACCCATTTTCCATCGGTAAACAACCAATCTTTTCGGATACCACTTTGGGAGTAACCTCGTTTGGTAAAAAGTGCAATACTCTGGATATTGTTTGCTGAAATGAAGCAATAAAGCTGATGTAAACCTAAAAATATGAATCCATACAACTCGAGTAATTGCAAAGCCTCGTCGGCATAGCCTTTGTGACGTTTTGAATCTTCTATTAAAATCCCCACGCCGGCTCTTAAATGTTGTGGGTCAAAATCATAAATGTCGATTGCACCAATAGGTATCTGATGTTCATGTTCGATACAATCAATCATCAAACGAATCTGTTTGCTCGTAAAAATATCGTCAGAATTTAGAATAAATTGCTCTATCTCGTGCAATGAATAAGGTGTTAGCGTATCGCTCACATGCCACAATTGAATGTCGTTTTCCCACTTATAAATCAGTTGGGCGTCAGTTGGCTCAACTTTTCTTAAAAGAATGCGATCAGTTTGATAGAACATGCGTTATGTGCGTTGATGAATATTAATGCTGATGAAGATTATTTAATCAAATAGTAATTGTTCCTTCGAAAACCTTCTTAACCGGACCTGTTAATTCAATATTTGAGAAATGGTTTTCGTTTCTATTAAAAGTCACTTTCAGGTTTCCTCCACGTGTGATAATCTCTGCAGAGTTTTCTCCATACCACAGCGAATTCGCGATTGCCGCAGCTGTAACGCCGGTTCCACACGAAAGTGTTTCTTCTTCAACACCACGTTCGTAGGTTCGTAAATAAATATTATTATCAATTTTCTCCATGAAATTTGCGTTGACACCAAATGTGGAAAGTTGTTTGCTGTGCCTGATTTTTTTGCCGTGATTATTGACATCGAAGGCTGCCAAATTGTCAACTCGCGTAACATAATGAGGTGATCCGGTATCAATGATCAAATATTCTTCGTTAAAATTTTCAACCAGAACATCCATCATGGTCAGTTTGACTTCAAAGCTTTCGTTGTCAGATTGTATGATAACTGCTTCATGATCACCATCATAGGCAGTAAATTGCATGTTTTTTCCAACAATTCCTTCGTCGAAAGCAAAAGCCGCAATTGATCTTCCACCATTGCCGCACATACTTCCAATCTTTCCGTCGGCATTGTAATACACCATTTTAAAATCATTGATATCTGAACGATATAGCATGATCAATCCATCAGCACCAATTCCCAATCTCCGATCACATAAAAAAGTAATTTGTTCAGAACTCAGCAAATAGTTGTCATCCAATAAGTTGAGGATGATAAAGTCGTTGCCGGCACCATGAAATTTTTTGAATGAGAGATTCATTATATTAGTCTTTTCATCAAAGTTAAAAATTCAAAATTGACTCAGATTGGTTCATAATTTGATTGAATTTGCATTCAGAAAACAAAAGTAAGTTTTTAATGTCAAATTAGTAAAGGTGGGCATGAATCTTTAATGTGCAAACAGAATTTGAACGACTTTGACTTTTCGGTTTAACATCAATTAACACCCGAATTATAACTAAATTGAAACTTATTCGTTTTATCAAAATAAATGTCAAATTAAAATTAATTTTGTAAGTAGTTAAAATTTAAATTGTTATGAAATCAGGATTTAAAAATTTCGGATTGGTTATGATTGGTGGAGCAATCATGTTCGCATTTGTAACGATTGCACGACAAAGTAAAAACAGTAAAGCCGACAGTATAATTGAAAACAAGGCTTCTCAAAACGCTTTTAACGACGCGAAGATCGTTAGGACTTCATATGCATCATCTCCGCAAAATGTTGATTTTGTGGAAGCTGCAGAAAAAACAGTTAATGCCGTTGTGCATATACGGACTGAAATTTCACACAACGGTTATAACTCAAATGACATTTTCGGAACCTTACATCAATATTTTCACGGCAGTCCCTATCCTGGAAATATGCCAATAATGGAAGGTTTTGGGTCGGGCGTTGTTCTCACCGATGATGGTTATATCGTAACCAATAACCATGTTGTTGACGGTGCGGATAAAATTGAAGTAACATTTAACGACAAACGTAAATTAACTGCCATAATTATTGGCACCGATCCTACTACAGATCTGGCGTTGGTAAAAGTTAGCGGACAGGGATTTGATCATATTGTCTATGGCGATTCAGATAAAGTACATATTGGTGAATGGGTGCTGGCAGTAGGTAATCCGTTTAACCTGACATCGACAGTAACAGCTGGCATTGTAAGTGCTAAAGCCCGGAATATCAATATATTGGGAGATGGAGCTTCCGTTGAATCGTTCATTCAGACAGATGCTGCCATCAACCGTGGAAATAGCGGTGGAGCTCTTGTTAATACGATGGGAGAGTTGATTGGTATCAACGCTGCAATTGCCTCTCAAACAGGTGGTTATGAAGGTTATTCTTTCGCCATTCCATCAAATATTGTTCGAAAGGTTGTTGATGATTTAATTAAATATGGCGAACCAAAAAGAGCTTATCTTGGTGTTGAAATTCAGGAAATGACATCTGAGCTGGCTACTGAAATTGGAGAAAAGGAAATTAAAGGTGTATTTATCGCCCGCACTGTTGAAGGAGGTGGAGCTGATGAAGCTGGAATTAAAAAAGGAGATATAATTACCCGAATTGACGAAAATAATGTGAATTCATTATCTCAGTTGCTCGAAACGGTTGGTCAACACCGGCCCGGTGATAAAGTAACTGTAAATATTATTCGCGATCACAAACCACATGTTTTTCAGGTTGAACTGAAAAATCAGGATGGTGGCATTGAAATGTCGAAACAGAAAAATTCTTTCTATAATGAAGCACTTGGCGTTACACTCGAAGGCATTTCTACCACTGACAAAACCAAATTAGGCATTAAAAATGGCTTAAAAATTGTCTCGCTAAGCGATGGCGTGCTGATGCGTGGTGGTATAAATAAAGGATTTATTTTAATGGTGATAAATGGTCAATATGTTGATAATCAGGATGATTTGAATAGTGCATTACGAAATAATTCGAATAAGTCAGTCCGTATTCAGGGTATGTATCCGAACGGAATGAAAATAAGTTTTGAATTTTATAATTAGTATTATTTTTTTTTTTAAATTGCAATGCAATAAATCATCACAATTCAATAATAAAAAATCATTATTGCAATTTCCTTGTGACGAAACTGTTGGTGTGTGTTTTATCAATTTAAGTGAAAGTATCGAATTAAAATCCGGCCAGAATAACAAGAATTGTTTTCAAGTGCTTACGATACATATTTAATGGTTCGGTTGAACCAAATAGGATGTTCTTTGTTTATAGATTTAATTAAAAGTAAACTATGAGGCAGCTAAAAATTACCAAATCAATTACCAATCGAGAAACACCTTCGTTGGATAAATATCTTCAGGATATTGGCAAGGAGGCGATGGTCACAGCTGAGGAAGAAGTTGAATTAGCCAGACGAATTCGAAGTGGCGATCAAAAAGCACAGGACAGGTTGGTGAATGCAAACCTCCGTTTCGTTGTTTCTGTTGCAAAACAGTATCAAAATCAAGGACTTAGTTTGCCTGATTTAATTAATGAAGGTAATTGTGGATTGATAAAAGCAGCCAGTCGTTTTGATGAAACACGTGGATTTAAATTTATTTCTTATGCAGTTTGGTGGATTCGACAATCAATATTGCAGGCATTAGCCGAACAATCGCGTATTATCCGATTGCCATTAAATCAGGTCGGGTCTTTAAATAAAATAAAAAAGGCATCGTCAAAATTAGAGCAGCAATTCGAGCGTTTGCCTTCGGCAGACGAAATTGCGGAAAATCTTGACGTACCTGAACACAAAGTTTCTGCAGCATTGCGAATCAGCACACGCTATATTTCTGTTGATGCGCCTTCAATCTCTGATGATGAATCAATGTTTCTCGACACCTATATACCTGATGGTGTTGAAGATACAGACGAACCACTAATGCGTGAATCGCTTGGACACGAAATTCAACGATCGCTGTCTTCACTAAACGAAAAAGAACGTGAAGTAATTAATATGTATTACGGTATCGGAATGAGCCATGGATTAACACTCGAAGAAATTGGAGCCAAATTCGATTTAACCCGCGAAAGAGTGCGTCAGATAAAGGAAAAAGCAATCCGAAGATTGAAACAAACAGCTCGCAATCGCCTACTTAAGGCCTACTTGGGTCAATAGTCTTTTAAACATAAAAAATGAAAATGGGATTTCTTTTAAGGAATCCCATTTTTTATTCGCAATCGATTGCAGAAAATGTTTTACATTTGATGAAATTATTTAGTGTAATTTGTTTAATACTAATTTTGAAGTCAAAAAGTTAGTTTTCTACAGACGAACCAATGAAATTATTAATCAAAAAAAAGACTTATGGACAATTTTGATTCCTCTTTGAAATCGTGGATGGACAATGAAAAGGCTGCTGCTGAGTTTATTAACATCACAAGCCGATTATGGTTTGAGAAATCTATCGAATTAATTTTATTAAGGTCAGTGCTGGTAAATCGGGGCACCGGAAAAATCTTAAACAAGCATATCCGAGCAGAAACAATTTTGAAAAAGCCAGTTCGCGTTCAGGATTCCTTATTGATTGCAAAAGCTATTCTTGAAGAGGAAATTGCACCGGCAAGGATTGATATCGGCAGGTTGAATACCGAATGGTCAGAAGAAAAAGACAATTATACTTCGGTTAATGCTTTTGTGCTTGATAAGCTCAGGGCTTTTATCCATGTTGCGCCCAGGAGCGAGAAAACGCAGGATATTGTATTATATGGTTTTGGGAGAATTGGCCGGTTGTTAGCCCGTGAATTGGCACTTTTTGCCGGTAATGGATCTCAGCTTCGTTTAAAAGCCATCGTTACCCGTTCAAATACCGACGAGGATATCAGGAAACGCATTTCATTGTTTCGTAAAGATTCAGTGCATGGACCATTTAATGGTGTGGCAAATGAAGATTTCGAAAATAAAGCAATGATAGTGAATGGTCAAATCGTCAAGTTTTTAGCTGCAAATAATCCGGAAGATATTGATTATGAATCGCATGGAATATTTAATGCCCTATTAATTGATAATACAGGTGTTGTTAGGGATCGTGCTTCTTTGAGTCGTCATTTGAAGGCAAAAGGAATCTCGAAAGTGTTGTTGACTGCCCCAGGAAAAGGTGATATCCCGAATATAGTTTACGGCGTGAACCAGCATAAAGTTGATGTTGATAATGAAACCATTTTTTCTGCAGCTTCGTGTACCACAAATGCGATTGTACCAGCACTCGAGGTGATTGAAAAAAAATATGGAATCATCAAAGGACATATTGAAACAATACACGCTTATACCAATGACCAGAATTTGTTGGATAATTATCATGCCAAGACGCGTCGTGGTCGCTCTGCTCCACTGAATATGGTTATTACAGAGACAGGAGCCGGATCGGCTGCTGCCAA
The DNA here is from genome assembly GCA_947505205.1 of Bacteroidota bacterium. Lineage (GTDB taxonomy): Bacteria > Bacteroidota > Bacteroidia > Bacteroidales > F082 > CAJBPB01. The sequence continues at coordinate 15,495 of CANNKD010000069.1, forward strand.
AGCAATTCCTTCACTCAAAGGAAAACTCACTTCAAATGCAGTGCGTGTGCCGGTTCCAAATGTATCGTTGGCGATTCTTGCTCTTGAAATCAATCAAAAAGTAACAATTGAAGAAGTGAACGCTCTGTTTTTGGATGCATCTCTCAAAGGAACGCTCATCGAACAGATTCGTTATAGTAATTCAACTGAGTTCGTTAGTTCCGATGGACGTGGTGATTCATGCGCCTGTATTTATGATAGTCCGGCAACGAATGTTTCTGAGGACGGCCAAACAGTGATTCTTTACCTTTGGTATGACAATGAATTTGGCTACAGCAGTCAGGTTATCCGATTGGCTCGCCATATTGGTAAAGTGAAAAGCTACCGGTATTATTAAATTTTTTTTATCGAATCATGAAACAGCATTTAGCATTATCGCCTTATGCTGTTTTTTATTTTTCTTTCATCCTTTCATAGTGATTTGGTTGTTAAATAATTAAATATCAATATATTAACAATCTGTTTATAATTATTATCCTTATAAAACATTTTAATCTGACAAAGGTGTTTTTAGCGAGCAAATAAGCTGTAAATTTGTTCGCTGAATCTATCACAACAAA
>CANNKD010000070.1 GCA_947505205.1 Bacteroidota bacterium
TGAAGAATTGCCAGCTGACAAAAATCTGATCAGTATTACTGCCAATGCATTCAAATCGAAGAACTTAGATGATTACGCTCTGAAAGTATATGAAAAAGGCAGCCAAATGTCCAGCGTAAATTATCCTTTCTATCTCGAAAAAGCCAACTTGTACCAAACAACCGGTAATTTATCAAAAAGCATCGATTTTTATCTTCAACACCTTGATTTTCAACCAGAACATTACGAATTAGTCAAAAACAGATTTCAGGTTTTACTCATGTCCGATGCAAATAACGATGTTTCGGATATGCTCAGAACCAAATTATTAACCAAAGCGCAGGCCGAACCTGAAAACGAAAATATATATAAGTTATTGATTTGGTTTTCGTTACAACAGAAAGATTTTGAGTTGGCGATGATGCAATCTATTGCCATCGACAGAAAATTGGGCGATCGTGAAGTAATGATTATTGATCTCGCAAATATTTGTCTGGCAAATCAGCAATATGAAACTGCGCTGAAAGGTTTTGGTTATATCGAGAAAAAAGGAACAAAAAGTGCTTATTATTTCTATGGTCTTTCGGGTGAGCTAAAATCGAGGTATTATATTGCTGATACGCAACACAATACCGATATTAAATATTATTTGAGTTTATCGAAAGACATAGAAACCGGTTTTGAAACGATGGGTTTCAACCGCGAAACCTGGGATCTGGCAATCATTCAATCACAGATATTTGCATACAAACTTAATCGGCCTGACGATGCCGCTGCCTATCTCGAAAAAGCCTTGACATTACCGCTTCAGCCAAATGAAATAGCTGAAATTAAAATGTATTTAGCTGATATACTGTTATTTAAAAATGATGTTTGGGAAGCTACTTTACTCTATAGCCAGATTGAGAAATCGTTAAAAAACGAACCGCTTGCGCACGAAGCCAAATTTAGGAATGCGCGTTTGCGTTATTTCATTGGCGAATACAACTGGTCGGTAACCATGCTCGATGTTTTGAAAGCTGCAACGTCCAAACTCATTGCCAATGACGCACTTAGCTTATCAATGCTCATCCATGATTTTTTGTTGGAAGACACTTTAGGTTTGTCATTAACTGCTTTTGCACATGCCGATTTGTTGATTTATCAACACAAGGAATCTGAGGCTTCAACCATCCTTGATACCTTGATGAATGATATGAAATCTGCAGCACTTCTACCCTATTTTCTCATGCGAAAGGCCGAAATTTCCGATGACTTAGGACAATATCATTTGGCTGACAGTCTTTACAGACAAGTATATACCAGATTTACAGAATGTTACCAAGCGGATGATGCCATATTACATTGCGCAATGCTGAACGAAACAAAACTCAATCAAACTGCTGAGGCGCAAACACTTTACGAATTATTATTTCAAAATTACCCATCAAGTATTTTCGCAAATGAAGCACGTCGCAAATATCGTTTGTTGAGAGGTGATGTTTTGTAAAAAAAAGTGAAGAACGAAAAGTGAAAATAAATTGACAATGATCAGACCAAAAAAACATCTCGGACAGCATTTTTTAACTGATCTGAATATTGCTCACAAAATAGTTGATCAACTTTCAAACGATGTAAATGCTGTAATCGAAGTTGGAGCCGGAACCGGTGTTTTGACCAAAATATTATTGCCACGCTATTCGGAAAAATTGTGGGTGGTTGAAATTGATCGCGAATCGATTGCTTATCTAAGTGTCCATTTTCCGGATTTAGGTAATCGGCTTATCGATGGTGATTTTTTAAAAACCGATCTGTCTGCAATCACCAGCGATAAACTGGCAATAATTGGTAATTTACCTTATAATATTGGCAGTCAGATACTTTTCCATATTCTTGATTACAAAAATAATGTATCAGAAGTCGTTTGCATGATCCAAAAAGAGGTTGCTGAACGAATAGCATCTCCTTCCGGAAACAAAACCTATGGTATTTTAAGTGTTTTGCTGCAAGCCTATTTTGATATTGAATACTGTTTCACAGTAAATGAGCATGTATTTAATCCGCCACCAAAGGTAAAATCGGCCGTCATTCACCTAAAGAGAAACAAAGTATCTTCATTAGATTGTAATGAAATCCTGTTCAAAAAAATTATCAAAGCCGGTTTCAATCAAAGACGCAAAACATTGCGTAACGCCTTACGTGAACATATTTCGTTGGAAATCATTAGTAATGAAGTATTTAACAAACGTGCTGAACAATTGGATGTTCAAGCGTTTATAGCATTAACCAGACTGATCGAAAGTCATCCAAAATTTCTGTAAGGAAATGAAATTGAAGAGGTTATTCAAGTGTTAATGAATATGGATCGGTTGCTAAATGAACAACTTTTCAAACCTCTTAATAATCAATCTAACTGTATATACAGATGATAACCAACCTATTACAAATACGACAGCAAATACTTTGGCAACATCAATCCACTTTAAATCGACCGGATAGGCATCAATAATAAAATTACCGGCTTCATTACCAAGTTTCAAAACACCAAAATATTGTTGAACCAACACAACCATGATTCCCAAAACCAAACCCAATAATCCACCCGCCAAAGTGATTAATATACCTTCGGTCAGAAACAATTTTTTGACTAATAGTGGCGTCGCGCCAAGCTTTCTTAAGATTCCAATATCTTTCTTTTTATCCACGATAAGCATTGTCAATGAACCAATTACGTTGAATGTGGCGAGAATCAAAATAAAAGTCAAGATGAAGAATATCGCCCATTTTTCTGAACGCATAATCTTATACAAAGTTTCTTGTTGCTGATAACTGTTTTTAACTTCAAATTTGTCTCCGACAACTGATTCCACATTCGCCTGAATTGACTCAGGATTTATCGTTCCCTCTGTAAAAATCTCGATTGACGTATATTCATGGTTTCTTTCGAGTAAGTCGGAGGCAAATGAAAGCGGAACAATAACATAGGTTTCATCCATTTCCTGCTTTGAGTTAAAAACACCCGAAACCGAAACTGACCGGTAGTTAAACGCATCTTCGAAAGAAAAACTTGAAGGATCGCCCCGTTTTGGGACATAAACAGTTAACAAGGCGGCCGGATTTCGTATATTTAATCCAAGATACCAGCGTACTCCGGCACCGGCAACGGCATATCTGGAGGAACCGTTTTCGAGTAAAAATTCACCGCTCATCATTAAACTATCGAAAATTCCGATAGCCTGATAATTTTCACTCACACCTTTCAATTTTCCAATATGTTGCTTGTCGTTATACCTGAAAAGCGCATCTTCTTCGATCACTTTTACGGTATATTTAACACCAATTACTGCCGCAAGAGACTTTAAATCAATAGATTGCTCATCAAAATATTTTCCTTGGTTCGGTTCAACAATGAAATCGGGAGAAACGGCCGTCACCATTTCCGTAATTACTTTTTCGAAACCATTGAAAACCGACAAAACCACGATCAACGCAAAAGCCCCAACACCCACTCCCACAACCGAAATTAAGGTGATGATATTGATCAGATTGTGGCTTTTCTTTGCCACCAAATAACGTTTTGCAATAAAAAGGGATAGATTCACTGTTTACAGTTCAGTCCATAAAATTAGGAATTTTTCCATGCACTTGCGATAACTCCTGTGCCTGTCTTATGTTTCAAATTAACATCTAACACATTCAATATCAAACACAAAGGAAAGAATATCACATAATAAAATGGCAAAATAATGAAAAATATTTTTGAAACATTTAATAGCTGAATCGGATATTTCATCGAAAGTTTCCAGGAAATTTTTCCTGGCGTTCCGTATTGATAATGAATTTCCGTTTTCGTAAAACCAGCTGACTTTAACTTTGCATCCAGATCATCAATGCCATAACCATCGCGCACATGTTCATCTACAAAACCTACAGCACCTTCTTCATGATTGTGGTCATGCACATCAGATCCACCTTGATCTGAAGGCGTCGAAATCAATAACATTCCTCCCGGTTTCAACGCGCTAAAATAGTTTTTCAGCACCAAAACATCTTCTTCAATATGCTCCATCACATCCACACAGAGCACCAAATCGAATTGATTTTTGAAGCTAAGTTTCGTTAAATCAGCCACTTCAAATCTGGTATTTTTGAATCCTATTTTTTTGAAAAAGGTATTGCAATCAGCAATCTGCTCATCTTTAACGTCAACGCCCAGGATTTGAAGTTCCGGATTTTTTCGACCCAAATAATAAACATACTGACCAAAACCTGAACCGGCATCAAGTACTTTTTTCGAGACATTTATATTTGAAAGCCAAGGTTTCAATTGTTTTTTCACATGCCAGGTTCTCAATAATAGCAGATCTAGCAGACGATAAAAAAACTTACGTGCTAAAGGAGATTGATTGAAAACGGCACCAAGGCTATGTTTGATTGGATCGTATTGCATGTATTTTTAAGGTAAAATTCAGTATTCTAAAGTTTTATAAGTCAGAGGTAATTTCGATTTTGCATTTTACAGTTTGAACTCTGACTCTTTAAAAATCAGCCGTTTTTCAATAATTTATCGATGTTTTCCAAATAATCCAATGAATCATCCAAAAAGAACTGCAAATTTGGAATAATACGCAATTGCGCTCCCACCCTTTTTCCAAGGTGACCTCTTATTTCTTTCGTATGCTTTTTGATTTTTTCGACTGCTTCAGCCTTTTTAGTAGTGGCGAAGATGCTGAGATAAATTCGGGCAATTGATAAATCGGAAGTGATTACAACTTTTGTCACACTCACCATCACTCCCGGAACGACTGATCGCATTTCTATTTGAAAAATCTCACTCAAATCGCGCTGAAGCAATTTGTTTATTTTCTGCTGACGTTGTGTTTCCATGGCACAAAAGTAGTGATTTTTTGATGCTTATGAAGTTAGAAATGCCAAACATCTGGTATTTTATCACCCAAATAATACTCGAAAGCCTTTGTCAAAGTTTGAATAACAAACGTTAAAAGATCAAGTTCAAAGTATTTACTACCAGATAAATGGTAAATTAACCTACTTTTGTGAATAGAAAATTTGCTAGAATGCAATCACACATTAAAGAATTGGCCGCCCGGTTTTATCATGAAACCGTATTTGTAAGGCAACATTTACACCGTCACCCTGAGTTAAGCTTTCAGGAAAGTGATACAGCCTCATTTGTCGCTTCCAAACTAAAAGAATATGGTATTCCGTTTAAAAAAGATATTGGCGGACACGGTATTATCGCATTGATTGAAGGAAATAACCCGACAGAACATTGCACTGCATTGCGTGCAGATTTAGATGCGCTACCGATTCAGGAAAGCTCAAATGAATCATACTGTTCTGTTAACGAAGGTATTATGCATGCTTGCGGACACGATGCACACACTGCGATGATGCTGACTGCAGGTCGAATACTTTTCGAACTCCGTCATCATTTTGATGGAACTGTGAAACTGATTTTTCAACCTGCAGAAGAAAAACTTCCGGGCGGAGCATTGGAAATTATCCGCGCAGGTGGACTAGAAAATCCAAAACCAAAACAAATTATTGGACAGCACGTATTGCCAACACTTGAAAGTGGTAAAGTTGGATTCCGCACAGGCGCGTTTATGGCTTCGAGTGACGAAATAAATATTCGTGTTACCGGAAAAGGAGGCCATGCTGCCATGCCCGACAAATTCACTGATACCGTACTGATTGCATCGCAAATTGTGGTTAATCTTCAGCAGATTGTAAGTCGTTTTGCTTCGCCACTTATGCCTACTGTGCTTTCTTTTGGAAAAATTATAGCCAACGGTGCACACAATGTGATTCCATCAGAAGTGTTGATTCAAGGAACTTTCCGTACATTTAACGAAGAATGGCGAGCCAAAGCCAAAGAACATATCACCAGAATAGCCCAACAAACTGCCTTAGCCGGTGGCGGAAATGCCGAAGTGCATATTGAACATGGTTATCCATTCTTGTGGAATGATGAATTTACCACCAAAACGGCTCAGAAATCGGCAATAGAATATCTTGGAAAAGAGAATGTTGTTGAATTAGATCAGCGAATGACTGCCGAAGATTTTGCCTGGTATTCGCACCAACTTCCAGCCTGTTTTTATCGTATTGGAACCAGAAATGAAAGCCTGAAAATCACATCTGATTTGCACACCTCTACTTTTGACATCGATGAAAGCGTCCTTGAATCAGGTTCCGGATTAATGGCATGGATTGCTTTGAGTAATTTGGAGATTTGATCAGAAAACTTTTGGATTCGGTAATTCGACAATTCGAAATTATTTTTAATACATTGATTACCTGATGCTTGTACGCGGTAAAAATTATAAAACCATTTGGATGGAAGGCAATTCAGTCTTCATGATTGAACAGAATAAACTTCCGTTTTCATTTGAAATTTCTGAATGCAAAACCTATCGCGAAACCTGTATTGCCATCAAAAATATGACAATTCGTGGAGCCGGAGCCATTGGTGCCGCCGCCGGATATGCTATGGCACAGGCATTTAACGAAGCACCCGCTGACAATAGAATTGTGTTTTCAGAAAAAGCAAAAAAAGAAATTGAAGCAACCCGACCAACTGCACGCAATTTATTTTATGCAACTGAAAAAGTATTCATAAAAGGATTGATCTCCAGTGAATTGGCTTTTGAAGAAGCAGAAAATATTGCATCAAAAGACATAACCGACACACGAGCCATTGGAACATTTGGAAATGAATTGATTAAAGAAAACGCAAATATTCTGACTCATTGCAATGCCGGCTGGCTTGCTTTTGTTGATTATGGCACAGCACTTTCACCCATTTATGCCGCCCACGATCTTGGAAAGAAAATTTTCGTTTATGTAGATGAAACCCGACCACGCGGGCAAGGAGCAAGGCTAACTGCATGGGAATTAAACAATTCAAATATTTCACATAATATAATTGCTGACAATGCTGCGGCAGGATTGATGGCGCAAGGAAAAATTGATTTGGTTATCGTGGGTGCCGATCGTATTGCTGCAAACGGCGATACAGCCAATAAAATCGGTACGCTTGATCGCGCAATTCTTGCAAAATATTACAATATTCCTTTTTATATAGCAGCACCAACTTCAACCTTTGATATAGATTGTCAATCGGGTAATGAAATCATTATTGAGGAAAGAAATCAGGATGAAGTTTTGTTTCAGGAAGGCATTGATCAAAATGGAATTTGGCACAAAATAAGGGTAAGTTCTCCAGGTTCTTCGGCTTATAATCCGGCTTTTGATGTAACGCCTGCATCATTAATTACAGGAATAATTACCGAAAAAGGCATCATCAAACCAAGTGTAAAAGCGATTGAATCACTATTCAATATATTGTAAATGAGCGATATAATAAAATATAAAAAGGAAGTCGCGTCTTTCATGCGAAGACTATATCAACATGGTTTAACCACCACCTCAGGCGGCAATATCAGTATGAAAATCTCTGAAAATGAAATCCTGATTACACCTTCGCAAACAGATAAAGGAAGGATGAAATTGACAGAAATCATTGCACTTCAACTTGATGGCACATATTTAAGCAAACATCTCAAACCAAGTATGGAGAGTGGAATTCATCTCGAAATTTACAAACAACGACCTGATATTCAAGCAATTGTTCATGCGCATCCGGTAAATGCTACCAGTTTTGCTGTCGCCAAAAAACCAATCAATTGCGGCATAATGGGTGAGTCGAGGGCAATTTTAGGAACGCCTGTTTTCGCAACTTACGCCCTGATGGGGAGTAAAGAACTCGCTTTAAATGTGGCTTTTGCTTTCAAAAATAGCAATGTAGTGTTGATGGAAAATCATGGTATTATCACCGGTGGAGCTACTTTATTGGAAGCCTTTGACCGAATGGAAGTATTGGAAAGTTGTGCACGTATTAATCTGTTAACCAATTATTTAGGTGGTGTAATTGGATTAAATAAAGATCAACTGAAAGCAATTGATGACTTACTTTTTTCCAAATGATTTATTGAGCAATTTTTAGCCTGATTACTGCCAAAAAATCATTTATAATTTATTGCCTACCTTTACGCCTCATTTCAACTAAAAATATGCCTCAAAATTATCAACTAACCGATTGGTTACCAACGACTAAAAAGGAAGTTGAACTTCGTAATTGGGATGAATTGGATGTCATTCTCATTACAGGAGATGCCTATGTTGACCATCCGGCCTTTGGGGCGGCTGTTATTGGAAGAATCATTGAACGCGAAGGGTTTAAAGTCGCCATTATCGCACAGCCTAACTGGCAAGACGATTTACGTGACTTTAAGAAACTTGGCCGGCCACGTCTGTTTTTTGGAGTTACTTCCGGAAACATGGATTCAATGGTAAATCATTATACAGCAAATAAAAGGTTGCGATCAAACGATGCCTACACGCCCGAAGGAGCGAGTGGATTTCGTCCTGATTACGCAACAACGGTTTACAGCAATATTTTGAAAGAAATTTATCCCGATGTGCCAGTTGTTATTGGCGGTGTGGAAGCGTCGCTACGCCGTGTAACGCATTACGATTATTGGTCCGATAAATTGAAACCTTCCGTTTTGGTTGAATCCAAGGCTGACATCGGGATTTATGGCATGGGAGAATTGGCTTTATTAGAACTGCTTTTTGCTTTGAATTCCGGAAAAACGATTCAGGAACTCACCGAAATAAAACAAACTTTCTTCCTGCAAAGTAAATCTTTAACCTTTGAAAAATCTCCATGGGGCGACATCCAATTGGCATCGCATGAAGCCTGTCTGGCTGACAAAAAAACGTATGCGGGAAATTTCCGCCACATTGAACAGGAATCGAATAAAAGCCACGCTGCACGGCTCATTCAGGAAGTTGGCAAACAACGATTGATCATCAATCCTCCATTTCCAACATTTACAGAAGAACAGATTGATGCTTCATTTGACCTGCCGTTTACCCGAATGCCACATCCCAAATATGCCAAACGAGGCGCCATTCCGGCCTATGAAATGATTCGTCATTCGGTGAATATGCATCGCGGTTGCTTTGGCGGTTGCAGTTTTTGCACGATTTCGGCACACCAGGGAAAGTTTGTTGCCAGCCGAAGTAAAAAATCTATCATGGCAGAGGTGGATCAAATCACCAAGATGGACGATTTTAAAGGTTACATCAGCGATTTGGGCGGCCCTTCAGCTAATATGTATAAAATGCAAGGCAAACATTTACGCATTTGCGACAATTGCAAAAGACCAAGCTGCATCTTTCCATCGGTTTGTTCAAACCTCGATACTGACCATCACCCTTTGACAGAAATATACAAAGAAGTTGATAATCATCCGCTTATAAAAAAAGCTTTTGTTGGGTCTGGTATTCGATACGATCTTTTTTTAAGTGATGACAAGGAAATAAACAAAGAAAATGGCTACGATGAGTATATCAAGCAATTGATTACCAGACATGTAAGTGGCCGATTGAAAGTTGCTCCTGAGCATACTTCAGATCGGGTGCTAAAAGCAATGCGCAAACCTTCGTTCAAACTTTTTCACAAACTAAAACGAAAATTCGACCAGATAAATACAGAACTTGGTTTAAACCAGCAACTTATCCCCTATTTTATCTCAAGCCATCCGGAAAGTACGATGGAAGATATGGCGCATCTGGCTGCCGAAACAAAAGAATTAGGCTTTAAACTTGAGCAGGTGCAGGATTTTACGCCAACTCCCATGACAGTTGCCACCGAAATTTATTATTCGGGTTACGATCCTTTCACCTTAAAAAAAGTATTTACAGTGCGCTCAAAAGAAGAAAAACTGGCTCAACAGAAATTTTTCTTCTGGTACAAACGTGAAAATCAAGCATGGATTAAGCATACGCTGCTTAAGCTCAATCGCGAAGATTTATCCGATAAATTATTGAAATCTCATAAAGCAACCAGCCATGCAACAACTAAAAAAAGATGAGATTTCGTCAAAGCAATTACTTCAAATTCAGGTGTTTTCGACATCAATCTATATCTTGAGTTATTTAATTGTTTTTGTGTTATCAGGTATGGCTTTCCTCTATATATCTGCTGATTTCGAGATTCCAGCTAAATTGGTATTCGGTCAGGCAAATGTTGGATTATCTGAAAGTTCCAGACTTTGGTCAACTGACTCTATAATAAGTATTTACACAGCTATCCCAACGACTTGTTTTATCATTGGTGTGGTTAGTCTTTTCTTTTTTCATTTTAATCCAAAACCATCATTCACTTTCCTAGTTGGAACAACATGGACATTTATTAACGCATTTAACCTTTCTTTGGGAGCAGTCGTAATTGATCTGATATTTAGTACCGATTTTCACTTTGCAGCGAAAGCAATGGGAATTGAAACGATCATGACAGTTCTGATAATTGGTGTTTGTATATTTTTTCTATTCAAATTAGGTATTTTTGCTGCCCGGATTTTTCATGATCGAATTTTCCGTGGTTTCACAGCTGACATCGCCACCAAAAACAGTCTTTATCTCAGATTTTTTGGCTTTCCATGGCTCATTGGAAATGCGATTCTATTGATCTTGTCAATTCCAAGCAATGATTATAAAAGTTATTTGCTTCCGGTGGGCTCATTGATTTTAATTTTACCAACTTACTTTTATGAACCAAAAGTAAAGGGAAACAAGAAATTTAAATTGAATAATAAATACTTGATTATCACAGCCATAACCTCACTCCTCGCTCTATCAATATCTTATCTTATTTTTAGAAACGGATTTTCGCCTGAATAATGTATTCAGTTTTTCCTGAATGATTTACTGAATGATTTTTCCCGGAATACCGATAAATTTCAATAAATCACCACTTGCTTTTTATTTGTTCTATTCTCCAAAAATAGTTTTACATTCGTTGAATCAAAACCCAAAAATCATGAAATACATTGTAAAGTTCAGTTCTAAGGCTGTATTCATTCTGTCATTGAGTTTCTTATTCTTGTCGAATATCGATGCAGCAACGAAAAAAGAAAATAAACAAGCTTCCGACACATTGAAACCAGAAGTTTTTGGTGGATTAAAATGGAGAGGAATTGGACCGGCATTTACATCTGGACGCATTGCCGATTTAGCTGTAAATCCCTCAAACACAAGCGAATATTACGTCGCTGTTGCCTCAGGTCATATCTGGAAGACGACAAATAACGGAACAACTTTCAGTCCAGTTTTTGACAATTACGGCGCTTATTCAATTGGTTGTCTGGCTATGGATCCAAATAACAGCAATGTCGTTTGGGCCGGAACAGGGGAAAATAATCATCAGCGCGCGCTCGGATATGGAAATGGTGTTTACAAAACCGAGGATGGCGGAAAATCATGGAAAAATATGGGTTTGAAAGAGTCGCGGCAGATTGGAATGATCCTGATCGATCCACGAAATTCGGAAACTGTTTTTGTTGCAGCCGAAGGTTCCGTTTGGGGTCCGGGTGGCGATCGTGGATTGTACAAAACCACAGATGGCGGCAAGACATGGACTAAGGTACTGAATATCAGTGAAAACACTGGAGTAAACAATATTATTTTCAATCCAAGAAATCCGGATGTGATGTTTGCCAGTTCGGAACAACGGCGACGTCATTTCTTCACAAAAATTGGTGGTGGACCCGAAACAGCACTCTACAAATCGACCGATGCCGGACTAACCTGGAATATAATAACCACCGGATTACCAGGTGTTGACATGGGTGGCATGGGTATTGCTATACCAAAAGGAAATCCTGACATCGTTTATGCCATCATTGAAGCTGCTGATGAAGCAAGTGGATTCTTCCGCTCGAAGGATCGTGGCGTTTCCTTCGAAAAAATGAGTGATTACGTCAGTCTGGGTCAATATTACAATGAGATTTATTGCGATCCAAAAGATCCAAATACGGTTTATTCCGTTGAAACTGTTTCGAAAGTTACGCATGATGGTGGCAAAACCTGGACAGATTTAGGTCTAAACAACCGACATGTGGATGATCATGCCTTCTGGATTGATCCATCCAACACCAAACACTGGATGATTGGCGGCGATGGTGGTTTGTATGAGACATTCGACGACGGAGCAAATTATATTCACAAAACAAACCTTCCTGTAACACAGTTTTATCGTGTAAATGTTGATGATACCGAACCATTTTATTGGGTTTTTGGAGGCACACAAGACAATAACAGTTATGGAGGACCATCGCGAAACACAAACAACAGTGGTGTAGCGAGTTCTGAATGGGTTGTAACCCTTGGTGGTGACGGTTTCTGGCAAGCCATCGAACCCGGAAATTCCAACATCACTTACTCGGCTTATCAATATGGAAATATATACCGATATGACAAAAAAAGTCACGAAAGTGTGAAAATAAAACCCGAGCCCGGCAAAGATGAGTTGCATTATCGCTGGAACTGGGATTCACCATTTATTTTGAGCAAACACAATCCAACCCGACTGTATATTGGTGCAAATAAGCTATTTAAGAGTGATGACAGAGGTCAATCGTGGGAACGTATCAGCGAAGATTTAACATACAACGAAGACCGAAATCAGTTTAAAGTGATGGGGAAATTCTGGCCATCAAACGCGGTAATGAAGGACGTTTCTACCTCGCAATGGGGAACTATCGTTGCGTTGGCCGAATCACCATTAAAAGCTGGTTTGATTTATGTAGGGACAGATGACGGTTTGATTCAGGTAACTGATGACGATGGCAAAAACTGGAAGAAGATTGAACAATTTCCTGATGTACCCAAACATAGTTGGGTAAGCGATATTTTCCCTTCGAATTTTGATGAAAATGTTGTGTATGCTACTTTCAACAACATTCAAAACGATGATTTCAAATCGTATGTGTTGAAAAGTTCAGATAAAGGAAAGAGCTGGATATCAATCAGTTCAAATCTGCCTAAGGAAACCGCACACACGATTGCCCAGGATTTTGTAAATCAGGATTTGTTGTTTGTGGGAACCGAATTTGGTTTCTATTTCAGTGCTGATGGCGGAAAACTCTGGACAAAACTGACTGCTGGAATGCCTGATGTGGCAGTTCGCGACATTGCCATCCAACAGCGTGAAAATGATTTGGTTATCGCCACTTTCGGACGCGGATTTTTCATCATGGACGATTATAGTTTGTTGCGTTCAGTGAGCGCCAAACGTCTCGACGAAGAAAAAGCCATTTTGTTTCCAATAAAAAACACATTGATGTATATTGAAGAAGGCGGCCGATATGGCGAAGGATCGATGCCGTATCATGCTCCAAACCCAGCATTTGGCGCTACTTTCAGCTATTATCTGAAAGAAGTTCCGGAAACGGCCAAACAAATTCGGTTGAAAAAGGAAAAGGAACTTTTCGGAAAATCGGAACCCATTCCACAACCAACCCGCGATGAATTGCGCAAGGAACAGAATGAAGTCGCAACTTATCTGATTTTCAAGATCAAAGACAATGATGGAAATATTATCCGGAAGATTTTTGAAGAACCCAAAGCCGGCATCAACCGGGTAAACTGGTCGTTGCGTTATCCTTCGCTCAACTCACAAACCGGAAACGAATTCAAACCAACTGTAAATCAAAATGACGGTTTTCTTGCCCTACCCGGAAAATATACTGTTTCGCTCGAAATGAACCAAAACGGAACGATAACGAAACTTTCAGAGCCGGTTGGTTTTGAAGTTGTTCCGCTGAATAACTCATCCTTAAAAGATCAGAATCAGGAAGAAATGATTCAGTTTTTGCGTCAGGTTGCCGAACTACGCCGCATCATGGACGGTACAGAACGCTTTGCTGATGAAATGAAAAACCGCAACGAAAATATCCGTCAAAGTTTGCAGTTATCGAATGAAAATACAACCGAATTGCTGAACCAATCCAAAATAATTACTGGTCAACTTACTGATATTCAATTTGTATTCAATGGTTCTCCGGTAAAAGCCAGTTTCGAGGAAGTTCCACCTGAAGCCGTTTCACTGAATTATCGTTTGGGTGCCATTTTGGAGGCTTGTGGCTCAACGCTCACAACCCCAACCGCTACAATGAAACTGAATTATGAGTTGTTAAACGCCCAATTACCGCTTGTGATTGAACAATTAGATGCCATCGATAAAGCATTAAACGAAAATGAAGCGAAGATGGATTCCTTAAAAATACCTTATACGACAGGACGTTTGCCACAGATGAAATAGCTAAAGATTGCGACTTTAAATAAAAGTATGGATAACAATGAAATTTCATTCAAATTCATTTATATTTGAAGTCTCATTTGTTTCTTCTCACATTTTGCAATGACTACAAACTTTTAAAATAAATATACTCATCAACACAACGTAAACATTATGGAAAGAATCACAGTAATTGGTGCCGGAAATGTGGGCGCAACCTGCGCTAACGTCATCGCGCACAAAAACTTATGCAAAGAAGTGGTTTTGGTTGATATCAAAGAAGGGATTGCCGAAGGTAAATCGCTCGATATCTGGCAAACCGCACCTATCAATCACTTCAACACACGCGTAATTGGCTCAACAAACGATTATTTGAAAACCAAAGGATCAGGTGTAATTGTAATTACATCTGGATTACCACGTAAACCAGGTATGTCGCGCGACGATTTGATTAAAACAAATGCCGTTATCGTGAAGGATGTGGTTGAAAAAGCAATTAAATATTCACCGGATGCCATCATCATCATCGTTTCGAACCCCTTAGATGTAATGACCTATGCGGCTTATCTGGCAAGCAACAAGCCTTCACGAAAAGTATTTGGAATGGCCGGAACCTTAGACACAGCCCGTTACCGCGCCTTTATTTCAGAAGCACTCAATGTTTCTCCTTCTGATATCCATGCCTTGTTGATGGGAGGCCACGGAGATACGATGGTTCCGCTACCTCGTTATACTTCTATTGCCGGTATTCCGGTAACAGAACTACTTGGAAATGATGTACTTGATAAAATTGTTGACCGCACTAAGAAAGGTGGAGGCGAATTGGTAAATCTGATGGGAACTTCGGCATGGTATGCTCCTGGTGCAGCAGCTGCACAGATGGTAGAAGCAATTGTTGATGATCAAAAAAAGATTTTCCCTATTTGTACACTTTTGCAAGGCGAATATGGTTTGAAAGATGTATTCCTTGGCGTTCCTGTAAAATTAGGACGTACCGGAATTGAAGAAATCATTGAAGTTGACCTGAACAAAGATGAAAAGAAACTTTTATACGATTCATCCGACTCTGTGAAGAGCGTTATGAAAGTTTTGGACGATATGAAATTGTTCTAAAAATAATGTCATTCATTTCGAAAGAGGCTGTGAAAATTCACGGCCTCTTTTGTTATTTTATGAAATCAGGCAGCTGCCAAGTGCTACAAATCACTACCTTTGCAGAGATTTGATCGCGCTTTTTGATGAAAAGAATTGTTGTATTTACAGGAGCAGGAATGAGTGCCGAAAGTGGAATTAAAACTTTCAGAGACTCTGACGGATTGTGGGAAAACCATCCTGTTGAAGAAGTTGCTACACCGCAAGCCTGGGCAAGAAACCCTCAATTAGTAATGGATTTTTACAATGCCAGACGAAAGCAAATGCGTGAGGTGGAACCAAACAAAGGTCATCTTGCTTTGGTTGAATTAGAAAAAATATTTGATGTTCAAATCATTACCCAAAATGTTGATAATCTGCATGAACGGGCAGGTTCATCCAAGGTTTTGCATTTGCATGGTGAATTATCGAAAGTGAGAAGTACAAAAAATTCCAGTTTTATTTATACTCCTGAAAATTGGGAAGTAAAACTGGGTGACCTGGCCGAAGATGGCGCACAACTCCGTCCCCATATTGTTTGGTTTGGCGAACAGGTTCCAATGTTTGAAAAAGCGATCAGAATTGCTGAAACAGCTGATATGATGGTTGTTGTAGGTACTTCATTGGTAGTTTATCCGGCTGCCTCACTCATCGAATATGTGCCTCACACTGCCCCAATCATTTTAATTGACCCGAAAGCTGAACCTCAGTCATTTCGAAAAATCGAAATTATCCGCGGAACTGCTGCTGAACAATTACCTATCCTAATTAAACGACTTATCCCAAGTAAAAATTTAA
>CANNKD010000071.1 GCA_947505205.1 Bacteroidota bacterium
GTTACGGGTGATTAGAGAACACATTTGAGATATTACGCTATTTATTAGATGAAAATAATTGGGTTTGAATTCATTACTTTACTCATATTATTTAATCTACTTTAAAACTGTCCAAGAGATACAATTTAATGCCCCTCCACCTTTAATAATCTCTGGAATTTCAACTTGCCTTATTCTATCTCTTTTAGCATAATCAGGGAAATATTCTTTAAATTGTTCAAATGCTTGTTCGTCTTCATCAATTCCTAATTTTGGTATCAGTATCAAGTCTTTGGTTTGCAAGTAGTTAATATAAATCCAGTTATTATAATTTTCGTTTTTAACATTAAACTTCAGCTCATTCCATTTTAAATTATTTTGCTCAAATGAACCATATAATTTTTGTTTGAATTCGTTTTTATAATTTTGAAAATAGCCATTTAACAAAACATTTTCATCGTCAATAAATCGTACCATTCCATCTGCATGACCAAATTCCTCTTCTTTGTCCCATGGAATCAATATAACATTCTCGACCTCAAATAATTGCTTCAGTTTCTCAATCAATTCACTTTGAGTATAATTTCTTTTGTTTTCAATAACTACTTTATCAGTTAATATGACACAATTTGAAGATTTTATCACATTTCCACCATCGAGAATAATGTCAGTTTTGATGGTTTTAAGCTGTAAGGCGTCACAAACAATATCTGGATAAGTTTTTACTTCACGTCTTTCTATTTCAGTTCCTTGCAGATAATCAGGATCATATCTATACTCAATAAACTTATCAATAGACACTTGAATGGGCATATAATCTCTTGCCCAAATATCTTTTGAGTGTTTAAGAAATCTATACTCTAATTGAAAATCGTTAAGAATTTTAGTAATATGCTTTAAATCAATCCTATATAAGGAGTCTGTTTGTAGTATTTCAGAGAAGTAAATGATATTTGTGGCATTGTCAGTTATCATTATCCCCAAACATTATAGATTTCGCTAATATCATAATTTTGAGTTTTCATTGCCTCAACTATTCTTGTTTTATCAGCATGCTTTTGCTTTGGCATAATTAAAAAACGATAGAATTTATTATACATGATTGAATCAACTTGTGAATTTAATCCAATTCGAGGGGCAGAAATTGGTTTTTCAAATGCTATCAATTTATCAAAATCCTCAATTAGACCAAATGAGAATGAAGAATGATATATATCGGGGAGATTTCTAAATAACTCAGCAACAGTATTTAGTGGCCCGTATATGTATTTTTTAGTTTTAATTTCATAAATGGCTCTAATCAAAATACCTCCATAACTATTTGGCGTTCCGAAAGTTAAATCAATACCTGACCCATGAAAATACCATCTTCCGTAAAGTTTTTGAGTTTCATGTCCATGAGTATATTTATCATCATGTGATTCACTCTTATAATAGAACTCAATTTCTGTTATTCTATAAAACGAGTTTTCAACACAAAGAATCCAATTATTCATGAGGTCAGTTGCAATTCTTCTGAATTCCGTGTCAATATCCTCACTTTCAATGTTTAGATTTATCGCCATTATAAAAATATTTAAACTTAATTAGATATTGTGGGTTACTCTCCTCTTTTAAACACAATAGCCACAACAGTAACGTCATCGCCACCCATATTGATGGTCAATCCATAAGGTTTTTCGGCGGTGAGATTGATTTGTGCATTGCCTGCTTTTCCGGTGAGTTGTTGCCAGATGGTAACAGCCTGATGAACGCCTGTTGCTCCGGTAGGATGTCCCCAACCGATTAATCCACCTGTTGTGTTCATCGGAACTTTTCCATTTCTGGCTGTATTTCCTTCAGCTACAAATTCAGCACCTTTGCCGGGAGCAGCCAATCCGACAGCTTCAACACCTAAAATTCCGGCGATACTGAAACAATCGTGTGTTTCAATGGTACCAACCTGATCGATGGTTATTCCGGCCATTTCAAGCGCTTTGGCAGCCGTTTTTTTGATGGTGATCAATTCAACGGGATTTGGCGGGTCATTTGTGATATTACGGGTGAGTTGTGCCCAACCGATAATCTCAACAGCGTCTTTTTTATCGACACCGATGCGTTTTAAACCTTCTTCCGAAACTATGGCAATACCGGATGCACCATCCGAAACCTTAGAGCAATCAAATAAATTTAGATGATCGACAAAGTTTTTTCCGTTTGGCTTGGCATTTTGATACATTTCTTCGAGATTTGCTCCATTGTTATGAAACTCTTGAGCAGTGGGATCGAGACGCGCATTTTCCATGGCATTGCTGAACCATTTTCCCAAGCCTTTGCGGGCATAATCGTAGCCATATTTCTCGTAATACACACCTGCACGATCCGAAAACTGTCCGGGGAAGAAATAAGCGTGTCCCTTTTTACGGTTTTGATACCAGCCCGCACCGGCTAAAATATCTGCTCCATAAATTGCTTTCACCGTATTTTGAACTTCAACACCCATTGCCAATACAACATCGGCTGTTTCGGCAAGTATCGAACGAATACCTGAAACCAAAGCCAATCCGCCTGATCCACAGGCACCTTCAACACTCAAAGCAGGTTTGAACTCAAGTGCAGGATCAATCATGCCGATGAATCCTCCCAAATGTGCCTGACGGTTGTAGCGGGCAGCCATGAAATTACCGATAAAGGATTCATCAACCTTCTCAGCACCGCCAATTTGATTCAACACGCCTTTTCCGGCTTCACTGATATATTCTTCCAGACCTGGACGATCTTTTTTTGGATTAAACTCTTTGCGACCGGTTCCCATCGAAATGGTGTTGTATCCGGCAGTCATGTATATTTTTCTTTTCATAGTTTAAAAATAGTCCGAAGTCGGGAGACCGAAGTCGGAAGTTGTTAATTATATATTTTTTATCTTCCATCTATCATGACCCAAAAAACTCATTTATTGGTCCATAGGCATGGAAAAAACCGGTGAGCATCACCGTGTTCACATCCTGAACATTGTTCGCAACCTTTTCATTAACCAATTGATTGCCAATAGCAACAGAACGTTTACCATAAGTTATGGCAAGTGTTGCGCCTTCGGTTTGCATTTTTTTCATTTCATCAAAATAGGGAGCAAAATGGCTTTCGTTGTTTGGAATGCGAACGGCAGCTTTCCAGGGTTTGAAACTTTTGGGTAAAGCACCTAATTGTTCGTCACATTTAGCTGAAAAAGTTTCAAAAGAAACATAATTCCCTGTTTGCATATCATAAACTGCAACCGGTGCTCCTTTTTCATACTTCAGGAATCCATCTTTTTGAGCGCCACTCGAAAGTTGTCCGCCTTTTACGCCCAATTCCATCATTTTGTCGAGTAAATCGCTGTGTAAATCTTCGTTTTTCAGGAAAGGATTCATAACTTTCATGATAAACTGAACCACGTCAACACCCACATAATCAATCAGTTGAAATATACCCATCGGTCTCACCAGAAAATCCTGACTTACTTTATTTACTTTATAAATAGCTTCGGTTAGAGGAATCGACTTTGCCAATTCGAGTGCCTGATTGATTCCATGAAGTGCATCGCGCATGAAATGGCCGTTTCCAATAAAACCGGCAAAGTCGTTGCTCGGAACAACAATTTTCCGTAGGGCTTTGGCGTAGCCATTGGCAAATTGCGTTACATCATCAAGGGTATTTGGCGTAACAATAAGTTCAACAAGCTTTTGCACAGCAGGTGGATTGTAAAAATGGAATCCTAGAACACGGCCTTTTAGTCCGGCTTCATCTTCAATGATGTGAATAGGCACCGACGAAGTATTGGTAAAAAACCACGGCTGGTTTGGATTATTTGTGTCGATTTGTTTTAAAATCTTGACTTTCAAATCTTTATTTTCACTTACGGCTTCAAATACAAGATTCGAACGGTAAGATGTCTCCATTGCTGTTGTCGGGCGAACAATCCGCAAAACATCGTTGATATATTGTTCAATGATGTCGTAGTTTTCGATCAGGTCGGCACGATCGGCATACATCTGACGCAGCCAAACGGTTTTCTTCTCGGCAACTTTTTGCACCTGAACACGCAAATAATCCATTAATCCGGCCAGACCGTCATCGGAAAGGTCGATGGCATTCAACACAAATGTTTTGCCTTTGTTTTCGGGTTTCAGGCTAATATCGGCCATTTCAACGGCGGTCAGAAGCAAGATTCCGCTTCCCATTTTTCCGGCTGCACCGAGCACCGAAACATGTTTTAATCTTTCATCGTAATTCATTTGATCAAATATTTTGTATGATGTTTATTATCAATATTTTCAATCTTGCCAAACAGGTGGTCGTTTTTCCATAAAGGCTTTCATTCCTTCTTCGCCTTGCGAATTTGGACCAAATAGTGAACCAAAATGCTTGGCTTCCAATTCATTGCCGTCATCAAAACTCATCCCAAGACCCTGACGAACACATACTTTCACCAATTGAACCGCTTTTGGTCCTTTGGCTGCAATCAAATTTGCGATTCGCATAGATTCATCTAATAAAAGCTCGGGTTCTGTCACTTTTTGCACCAAGCCAATCCGTAAAGCATCTTCAGCACCAATCATTTCGGCAGATGTTAGTAAATAAAGCGCGTTTGCCACGCCTACAAGTCGCGAAAGCCGTTGTGTTCCTGCAAATCCCGGAATTAAACCCAGATTTACTTCCGGTTGTCCGAATTTTGCTTTCGCCGATGCAAGCCTGAAATCGCATGCCATGGCCAGTTCTAAACCACCGCCCAATGCAAAACCGTTTATTGCTGCAATAACCGGAAACGCAACTTTCTCAATTGACCTAAAAGTATGCTGGCCTAATCTACTGAAATCGGTTCCTTCCCGTTCATTTTTATTCACCATTTCGGCAATGTCGGCTCCTGCCACAAATGCCTTTCCCTCGCCTGTAAGTACCATTACGCGCACATCTTTGTTTTGGCTTAATGCAGCCAATAAATGATTCATCTCATTGAAAAACAAGGTGTTCAATGCATTTAGTGCTTGTGGTCTTGAAATAGTTACAAGGGCTATTCCGTTGGCAATTTCATGTTTTAGAATTTGATATTCCATAAAAAAATGTCCTTTTTATATTTTCTCCAAATATAAGAATTTCTTTTGCAAACGATTGAAATTTGGGGAAAAATTCGAACGAATGACAGAAATGCTTTTCTAATTCAGAAATTGAAAAGGAAAAGCTTCATTTAGGAAGTTGATTGATTAGCAATAATGAAATTAAGAATGCATTAACACTATGTTGTCATGGAATAATATATCTTTGTCGCTTATGAGACATATAAGCATTTCTGTTCGGTTAATTTCAATGGCTCTGATGATCGTAATTTTCGTCAGTTCGGTTGGTATTACCGTGAATGCGCATTACTGCTCTTCCTCAAAAACTTTGATGAAATCATTGATTAGTTCAGGCTTGCAATGTAAGCATGAAACTGAAAAAAATGGGGATTGTTGCGAAAATGTGTCCCATAAAGTTAAAAAATCATGTTGCAAACCTGAACCTGCAATCGCTCAAAAACATCGTTGCTGCACAAATTTTAGCAAGTATTTTAAGGTAAGTGTTGATGTTAATCTTTTAAAGAGCGATTACAAGCAAATTCAATTTAATTCATTGATTGTCAATCAAATAACGAATATTTCTCTGATTGATAATCCTGATAATTATGTCAAATCCGAAATTCCGGATATTGTTCACTGCTTGCCCTCAGGCAAGTTGCTGTTAACTTCCCTACATCAATTGAAGATTGATTTAAACTGCGCTTAGTTTACTCGTAAAACGAATGTAAATTCTGATTAATAATCAGGCAGTTATAAATTTTAATCTATCAATAATGAAAAAAATAATTCTATTATTATTTATTTTTTCGGTATTCATTACCATTAATGTCAATGCCCAAAAAGTAAAAGGAACCGTTTTTGAATACGGTGAACCAAATTTGCAGCCGCTTACAGGTGTGAATATTTATTGGTCGGGCACGCAGCAAGGAACTGTTTCCGACGAAAATGGAAATTTTACCATCCGTGTGCAAAAAGAACGACATGCTCTTGTCTTTAGTTTTGTAGGGTATAAAAATGATACCTTGCATGTTCAAGGGGATGAAACCGATATCAAACTTACTATGGATCAGTCGCTTACTTTAGATGAGGTTGAAGTTTCTTCAAGTGCAAAAACGACTTTTGTTTCCCGAATGAATACGCTAAATTCGACTAATATCACTTCGGGCGAACTTACCAAGGCAGCCTGTTGTAATCTGTCTGAAAGTTTTGAAACCAATGCAAGCGTTGATGTTTCGTATAGCGACGCAATAACGGGCGCAAAACAAATACAATTACTCGGTTTGTCGGGAATTTATAGCCAAATTCAAACCGAAAATATTCCATCTATCAGGGGATTGGCATCGGCTTATGGATTGAATTATATTCCTGGTCCATGGATGGAATCCATTCAGATTTCGAAAGGAACGGCGTCAGTTGTAAATGGGTACGAATCAATAACAGGTCAAATTAATGTTGAGTATCAGAAACCCCGTAAATCGGATAAATTTTATGTGAATTTGTTTGCAAACTCAAACGGAAGAATGGAAATAAATTTATCAGGTGCACATAAACTGAATGATAAATGGTCAACATTGATGCTTGTTCATGGTGATTATTTTGGGAATAAAATCAATAAGATAAATACTACCACGATAAATCTTGATGGACAAAAAGTAGAACTTGACGAAAAATTTATGGATATTCCGATGTTAAATACAGTTAATCTGCTAAATCGTTGGGAATACGCTGGTAAAAAATATGAAGCCAGATTTGGAGTTAAATACTTGAGTGAGAATCGTTTTGGTGGAACAATCGATTTTAATAAAGAAACCTTTGAACTCGATACAGCCAAAATTAACGACAAAACATTGCCTTACGGATTTGAAATGAAAACCCGCAGGACAGAATTGTTTTCTAAAAATGGTTTTTTATTTCCTAATAAGCCATGGAAGAGTATCGGCATTATCCTTTCAGGGGTTAATCATGAGCAACAAGGATTTTTTGGGGTGAATAATTACAGTGGACACGAAAAAAGTTTCTATGCCAATATGATTTACCATTCAATTATCGGTAATCCAAATCACACTTTTAACACCGGATTGAGTTATCTGTTGGACGATTTCAGAGAGCGGTATGACCAAACCCAATTCACATATATTTATCAGACATTGCCCGCCGGACAAGCACCAACAATGTATGAAATCACAACACTTTCTCCAACAACACCTATCAAAATTGAGAATTACAACTTCGATAGGAATGAATCCATACCGGGAGCATTTTTTGAATATACCTATTCAATAAAAGAAAGATTTACTGTAATGGCAGGAATTCGTGCCGATCATCACAACAAAACGGGTGTTTTTGTCACACCACGAGCCCATTTGCGCTACCAAATCAATGAAACCACAGTCTTGAGGCTTACAGCCGGATTGGGTTATCGGTCGGCAAATATAATTTCCGAAAATATCTCTCTGTTAGCCAGCCAAAGAATATTGGTTATGCCTGTGAATGAGGATTTAAAGCAGGAAAAAGCAGCAAATTATGGGATTAATTTTACAAAAGAATTTACTTTTTTAAAGATGCCTGCTGATTTTAATTTGGATATTTACCGAACGGACTTTATTAATCAGGTTATTGTTGATATCGATTCAGATCCAACAAAGGTATATTTCTATAATCTTAAAACAGGTGATAGATCGTACGCAAATAGTTTTCAGGCTCAGCTGTCATTTGAGCCGGCGAAGCGTTTGACAGTGTTGCTTGCATTTAGATTGAATGATGCAAAGCAAACTTTAAATGATACGTTAAGAGAGCGACCATTGGTAAGTAAATACAAAGGACTCGTTTCACTTTCGTATGCTACAAATTTCAATATATGGAAATTCGACTTAACATGTCAGATAAATGGTAGTTCGAGAATTACACCACAATATCTGATGCCTGCGATTGTTCGCCGCGATTATGAAAAAACACCTGTGTATGCAGTGTTGTTTGCTCAGGTCACCAAAAAATTTAAACATAATATTGAGGTTTATGTTGGCGGTGAAAATTTAACTGGTTTCATACAAAAAGATCCTATCACTGAACCATTTATACCTTATCACACACATTTTGATACCATGATGGTTTGGGGGCCGATTGTTGGGCCAACTATTTATGCTGGTGTTCGCTATGCATTGAAGTAACATTTTGTTAATCACTAAATATTTTAAACTATGAAAAAGAAAATTAATCAAATTGGCACAATCGTAGCCATCTTTGTTTTGGTATTATTTTCTGGTGCAGTCCATGCTCAGGAAAAGAAAAGCAATACTGAAAAACTCGAAATTAAAACTTCTGCTATCTGCGAAATGTGCAAAACTCGCCTCGAGGAAAATATGGCATTCGAAAAAGGAGTGACGGCCGTAACTTTAGACGTGGAAACAAAAATCCTTACTGTTGAATACAAAACCGGAAAATCAAGTCCTGAAAAACTCAGGAAAGCCGTTTCAAACATTGGTTACGACGCTGACGAGGTGCCTGCCAACAAAAAGGCATACGATCGTTTACCCGGTTGCTGCAAAAAAGATGTTGCGCCGCATTAAAGCTTCTACGGTATAATTAAATCAATACCTCAATTACTTATGTCATTTATCGACTTAAGTAATTGGGGTATTGTTGTGTTTTACAAGATTATCGCAGCAGTATTATCCTTTAATTTTCTTGAAAATCAAGGAGGATAAATTTTCAATGGCAACTCTTTCTTGTAGCATGGTATCTCTGTCTCGAATAGTAACAGTCTGGTCTTCAAGTGTTTGATGATCCACCGTGATGCAAATTGGAGTGCCAATGGCATCGTGACGGCGGTATCGTTTGCCGATGGCATCTTTTTCCTCGTAATGACACATGAAATTGAGTTTCAGTTCATCCATAATTTCGCGGGCTTTTTCGGGCAAGCCATCTTTTTTCATCAACGGCAAGATAGCAGCTTTATAAGGAGCTAAAACCGCAGGTAATTTCAACACAACTCTTTCAGATACATCTTCTAATTGTTCTTCTGTATAGGCATTGCTGAGGATTGCTAAAAACATACGATCCAAACCAATCGATGTCTCAACTACAAACGGAGTATAACTCTCATTTAGCTCAGGATCAAAATATTGCATCTTTTTTCCGGAAAACTTCTGATGAGCTCCAAGATCGAAATCGGTGCGTGAGTGAATCCCTTCAAGTTCCTTAAAACCGAATGGGAACTGAAACTCGATATCGGCAGCGGCATTTGCATAATGCGCCAGTTTTTCATGATTGTGGAAACGATATTTGTTAGCTGGAATTCCAAGGGAAAGATGCCATTTCATACGTGCTTCTTTCCAATATTCAAACCATTTTAATTCCTCGCCCGGACGGACAAAATACTGCATTTCCATTTGTTCGAATTCGCGCATGCGAAAGATAAACTGGCGTGCAACGATCTCATTTCGAAAGGCTTTACCGGTTTGTGCAATACCGAATGGGATTTTCATACGACCTGTTTTCTGTACATTCAGGTAATTGACAAAGATTCCCTGGGCCGTTTCCGGACGTAAAAAGAGTTCACTTGCGCCTTCGGCGGTGGATCCCATCTGGGTCGAAAACATGAGATTGAACTGACGAACATCTGTCCAGTTACGCGTGCCCGAAAGTGGACAAACAATCGCTAAATCTTCGATCAGCTGCTTGAAAGCAACCAAATCGTTTTGCTCCATGATGCCATAAAGACGTTTTTTTGTGGCTTCAATCTGCTGTGTATATTCTATAATACGGGCGTTTGTGCTAACAAACTGGCTTTCGTCGAAGGTGTCACCGAATCTTTTGGCTGCTTTTTCAACTTCCTTAGTGATTTTATCTTCAATTTTGGCAATATAGTCTTCAACCAATACATCGGCGCGGTAGCGTTTCTTCGAATCTTTGTTATCGATCATCGGATCGTTGAAAGCGTCAACGTGACCTGATGCCTTCCAAATTGTAGGATGCATAAAGATAGCAGAATCGAGGCCAACGATGTTTTCGTGAAACTGCACCATGGCTTTCCACCAATAGCTTCTGATATTATTCTTTAGTTCGACTCCATTTTGACCATAATCGTAAACGGCGCTCAATCCTTCATACACTTCACTCGATTGAAATACAAAGCCATACTCTTTGGCATGCGATGTAATTTTCTTAAAAAAGTCTTCTTGATTTATCATGCTGCAAAATTAGAAAAATTGCGATTGTGAATCTATTGTAAGGTGTTTAAAAACAAAAAATCACCCGAATTATACTTGCAATTCGGGTGATTTATACTTCGTCAATTATTTATTTATATAATCAACATTGCGTCTCCGTATGTAAAGAAGCGGTATTTGTTGGTAATGGCTTCTTTGTATGCTTTCATTAGAAAATCATAATCTGCAAATGCTGCAGCCTGCATCATCATGGGTGATTTTGGCAGATGGAAGTTTGTAACCATTGCATCGGCTAAGTTGAAATCGTAAGGTGGAAAAATAAATTTATTGGTCCACTGTTTTACGGGTTTAATATGGTTTGGCATTGTAACTGCTGATTCAAGAGCTTTCATGGTTGTTGTTCCAATAGCAACAACCGAGTTCCGGCGGGCTTTTGCAGCATTGATGATATCAGAATTTTCAGCAGTGATAAACATTTCTTCCGAATCCATTTTGTGCTTTGTGAGGTCTTCCACTTCAATGGTGCGGAAGTTGCCCATACCAGTATGCAATGTAACCTCGGCAAACGAAACACCAATAATTTCAAGGCGTTTCATCAGTTCACGACTAAAGTGCAAGCCGGCTGTTGGCGCAGCAATAGCACCTTCGTGTTTTGCATAAATGGTTTGGTATCTTTCTTCATCTTCCGGTTCAATTGGTCGCTCATGAATCTTTGGAAGCGGAGTTTTTCCGAGACTCTGGATGGTTTTCTTAAACTCTTCGTAGGGACCGTCGAATAAAAAGCGGAGTGTACGTCCGCGTGAAGTAGTGTTGTCAATAACTTCGGCGACCAATGAATCATCTTCGCCAAAATACAATTTGTTGCCAATACGAATTTTACGTGCCGGATCGACCAAAACGTCCCAAAGACGGCTTTCACGATTCAACTCACGTAATAAAAAAACTTCAATTTTAGCACCTGTCTTTTCCTTTTCACCGTACATCCGGGCCGGAAAAACTTTGGTGTTATTTAAAACAAAAACGTCACCATCTCTGAAATACTCAAGGATATCCTTAAATATCCTGTGTTCAATGGTTTGGTCTTTGCGGTTAAGAACCATCAATCGCGATTCATCTCTGTTTTTTGGAGGATGACTGGCAATGAGGTTCGGGGGCAGGTTAAACCTGAATTGACTTAATTTCATAAGCTTTATAATTATTTCCAACACGATTTATAAAAATCCACATTCCTTAAACAAGCTTTTAGGAGTCTGCAAATTTAACCCGCCAAGGAGGCGAAGTCAAGGAAAAAGTTTATTAGAGCAAAAGAAAACGGTTTTTTATGAACTTTTATGAAATATCGATACTTCGTTCATGTAAAACTGATTCTCGGAATTGATCTATTGTAACAGCGTTATTAATGTTAAAATGTCCGATTTGTGTTCGTCTCAGACTCGTTAAACAGGCTCCATTATTCAATGCAACGCCAAAATCATTGATTAAACTTCGGATGTATGTTCCCTTTGTACATGCTACTTGAAACGAAATTTCGGGAAGATTTACAGAGGTTAATTCAAATTTATTGATTGTAATTTTTCGAGATTTAATGATAACATCTTGATTATTACGTGCATACAGAAATGCTCTTTTTCCATCAATTTTAATGGCCGAATAAATTGGTGGTGTTTGTTCAATCTCACCAATGAATTGTAAGCGTGCCATTTCGAGTTTTTCAGGTGTAATATTCTCAATAGGAAAAAATGCATCCGGTTCAGTTTCAAGATCAAAAGAAGGCGTTGTTTGGCCTAACAACATGGTTCCTGTGTAAACTTTGTCCATATCCTGTAAATCCTGTATCTTTTTTGTCAATTTACCGGTGCAGATCAATAATAAACCGGTGGCAAGCGGATCAAGTGTTCCAGCATGGCCAACTTTCAATTTCTTCAGTTTAAAACAATGTTTCAAAAATGATCTGACGAAATTAACGGCATCGAAGGATGTCCATTCAAGCGGTTTGTCGATGAGTAATAATTCGCCTTCTTCGAAATGAAATGCCATTATATGATTGTTAATTCATATCCCATCGCAAACATGGCGAGGATTACCAACCCAACAACGATGCGATAATAGCCAAAATATTTGAAGCCATATTTGGTCAGCAGTCCAATGAAAGTTTTGATGGCGAGCAGCGCGACAATGAAGGCTACCACATTACCAATCAACAGTATGGTCAGATTATCTGACAACATGGCCGAGCCATCAGATTGCATAAAAAGTTTCAGTAATTTATATCCTGAAGCAGCTGCCATAGTAGGAACAGCCAAAAAAAATGAAAATTCAGCTGCAGATTTTCGATCAAGTTTTTGTGTCATTCCACCAATGATTGTTGCTGCAGAGCGTGAAACTCCCGGTATCATGGCAATACACTGATAAAGTCCGATTTTAAAAGCTGAAGGATACGAAATTTCATCATTATTTTCGGTTTGCTTGAACCATTTATCAACAAATACCAGAACGATGCCGCCCAACAATAATGTAACTGCCACAACAACAACATTTTCGAGCATGCTATCGATAAAATCGCTTGCTAAAAATCCAATGATTGCGGCTGGAATAAATGCTACAAAAAGTTTCAGGTAGAAATCAACCGACTGAAAAAATCTCTTCCAGTATAAAACTATCACCGATAAAATGGCTCCAAATTGGATATTTACGGTAAATGCTTTCACAAAATCATTGATTTCCATACCCAGTATTTTTTGGGTAATCATCATGTGACCGGTCGAAGAAACGGGCAGAAACTCGGTGATTCCTTCAACGATGGCAATCACAATGGCATGCAGAATACTCATCAGTTGGCTTTGCTTTTTTTCATAATCGCGTAAACCTCAATGGCATAGCCGGCCAACACCAAAAGTGGAGCAAGTGTCCATCGACTGAAACTAAAAATACCGCTTCCGAAAACATCAGGATTGTCAGATCCGCCACCGATCATCAATATGAAACCAAACATAATGAAACCAGCTCCGATAAGCACCCATTTGTAGTTTTCACGCGTAAAGGCAAAGGCTTCCTCATTCTGATTCTCGAATCCTTTTTCTTTCGTTTCAAAATTTTTATTGCTCATTTTGTTTGAAATTTTTGCCAAAGATATGGCTTTTTTAGTTTGAAATTTATCCGGCAAAGAGGTCGTCCGTTTTGCTTCCTAAATATTTTTCTGTTGCAAAATAGGTAGATATTACTGATATTGAGATACTTATAAATAGAACAAAACAATATAATTCAAGTATTAAATTGTAGTCTCTGAGCATCATCAAATCAGGAATATTTTCTCCCGCAGCCATTAAAACACCTGTTAATAATAAATCGGCAATCAGTGCACCAATCGTTCCATGAATAATGCTTTGAATGATAAAAGGTGTTCTGATAAACGATTCGGTAGCACCAACGAGTTGCATGCTTCTGATTAAAAATCTTTTTGAATATACAGATAAACGTATTGTATTGTTAATCAATGCAATGGCGATTAATAAGAGGAGTCCGCTGAAAACAGAAAGCACCAAACTGATGCGTCCCAGATTGGCATTGATACTATGAACCAAGGTTTTTTGATAGTAAACTTCTTTCACATGCGGATCGGTCAATAACTGATTTTCTATTTTTGCCAAACTGTCGTTATTTGCCCATGCTGCCTTAAATCGTACATCAATCGAAGGTAATAATGGATTATGCTCTTCGCCAACCCATTTAACAAAATCCTCACCCAAATCACTGATTAAACGCTTGGTAGCATCTTCTTTGGTAATGAATTCGGTCGATTTGACGGAAGATAATAAATCGAGTGATTTTTGTAATTTGATTATCTCGGCTTCCTTTACATCATCTTTCATAATAATCTCAAAACCAATATTTTCCTTGATGAAATCGGACAGCTTATTGGCATGTAAAACCACCAATCCAAGCAAACCAAGTACAAACATCACCAACATCAAACTTACAACTGAGGTGATATATGAGCCTGTTAATCTGCGTTTTACATATTTTTTTTCAAGTTGCATGCCATTGGGTTTGAGGGATAAAATTACACAAATAGTTATATATGAAATGTAAAATCAATTTCAAAATTAAAAACTGAGCCGGTGATGCTACTGAACATGCCGAATATCTTTGCCCCGCCGGCCGACAATTCCACCCTTTTTCGTAATTTCGCCACCTAAATATTTTGAAAAATGATTGTTAGGTCGCTCATTTTATGGTTTATGCCTATTTTCGTTTTCAGCCAGTCGGTTACGAATACAAATCCGTATAATCTCCCGCTGACTAATACGATCGAAAAATACCAGAACGAAGTGTCTATCAATCTCGACTATGCATTGGTTGATTTGGCAGAAGTTGTGCCTGGAATCATTTTGGATATCCGCTATGCAACGGCCAATAATTTCACACATGATACAATTTACGAATTGCCGAAAGCATATGCGCGGAGGCCTGTGGCTGAAGCACTTGCATCTGTTCAAAAAGAACTTCGCAGACATGGAATGGGATTGAAAATATATGACGCTTATCGCCCATATCAGGCAACATTAAAATTTTGGGCACTTGTCGGCGACACGCAGTTTGTGGCAGCACCGTGGAGCGGCTCACGACATAATCGGGGTGCAGCCATCGATTTAACGATCGTAATATTGAAAACGGGAAAAGATATTGATATGCCAACGGGATATGATGAATTTTCGGAAAAAGCATCTCCAAAATATATGCAATTACCTGAATCACAGATTGCTAATCGTGAATATCTGATCAAGATCATGACTAAACATGGATTCAGTGTTTTTTCGAGCGAGTGGTGGCATTTCGATTATAAAAACTGGGATAAGTACAGTTTGATTGATTTATCATTCACACAATTAATGGATTACAATAAAACTTCAAAATAAAATACTTTCAGCAGGCGATATGGATTATAATTTTAGTGAAATTGAAAAAAAGTGGCAGGATTACTGGCGTGAACACAAGATTTATAAAGTTGAGATTGATTTAAACAAACCAAAGTTTTATGTTTTGGATATGTTTCCTTACCCATCAGGTGCCGGGTTACATGTTGGTCATCCGCTCGGTTACATCGCTTCAGATATTTATGCGCGCTACAAACGGCTGAAAGGTTTTAATGTTTTGCATCCGATGGGCTATGATGCCTATGGACTTCCGGCTGAGCAATATGCAATTCAAACAGGGACACATCCTGCCATAACCACTGAAAAAAACATTGCCCGTTATCGCGAACAACTCGATAAAATTGGCTTTTCGTTCGACTGGAGCCGCGAAGTAAGGACCAGTGAACCAGGTTATTATAAATGGACACAATGGACCTTCATTCAACTTTTTAATTCGTGGTACAACAAGAAAACAGAAAAAGCGGAGCAAATTCTTTCATTAATTACTGAATTTAACACACAAGGAAACGCTAATATTCATGCAGCTTGTAGTGAAACACCAATCTTCACTTCCGAAGAATGGAACTCAAAACCCGAAAAAAAACAGCAGGAAATTTTAATGAATTATCGTTTGGCATATCTGGCCGACACGATGGTTAATTGGTGTCCGGCTTTGGGAACAGTGTTGGCAAATGATGAAGTGAGTGAGGGATCGTCGGTAAGAGGCGGTCATCCTGTTGAGCGTAAGTTAATGAAACAGTGGTCATTACGAATCTCAGCTTATGCCGATCGTTTGCTTTCAGGATTAGAAAATATTGAATGGTCAGAATCAATCAAAGATATTCA
>CANNKD010000072.1 GCA_947505205.1 Bacteroidota bacterium
CGGGTTTGTTTTCCTGAAAGTCGCTTTTCAGCTCCTCAATACCCGGTATTTGTAACGAATCAAGATAATTCTTGAAATCTCCGGCTGCAACAATCAATTCGGCTAAATTCTCACCTGTGATCTCAATGTTAATCGGTTTCCCAACAGGCGGACCCATGGTGTTTTTACCGGTGTATATTTCCACACCGGCGATGCCTTTCACGGCTCCACGAATTTTATCAAGATAATCGTTGGTGTTTTGCCCATGACGGTTTTTATATTCAACAAAATTGACCGTTACTTTTCCTTTTTCAGGACTCAGGGCACGCGCGAAATCCATATCATCACCGGCACCGAGTGCTACATTGCTGATGACCGATTCAACGATTGGGTTTTCTTGTCCCAGAACATCAATCACGCGGTTTTCGACAATCCGGGTAACGGAATCAGTTACACGCTGATCGGTTCCAACCGGCATTTTCAAACGCACACTGATGCTGTTTGGCATATTATCGGGGAAGAAAACGACCTTGGGCTTTGCTACTCCGGTGATGTAAAAGGTGAAAATCAGTAAGCCGACTACCAAAGTCAATAAATACCATGGATTATACCCTCTCAGTACAAAGCGAAGTTGTCTTTCGTAAAGACGAATTAAGTATGGCCAGCCTTTTTCCTGCCACCAATTGATATATGGATTGAGTAATGTGTGGAAAAACAAAACCAAAATAGCAAGGAAAACAAAGAAATTTGCCGTTCCTATTGCAAACAAACTGTGGTTTATTGCATAAAATGTATAACTCATAATTGCTAAACTCAGAATTATAAGCATTTGATACATCATCTTTTTACGCGTCTTCGTTTTATCCGGTGTAACAAATTCGTTTTTCATAAATGAAATGGCGAAAACAGGATTGATGATATACGCCACAAATAAGGAGGCAAACAATGTTAAGATCAGCGTTACCGGAATATAAAACATGAACTTTCCGGTTATGCCGGGCCAGAACGCCAGCGGGAAGAAAGGCGCCAAGGTTGTGAGCGTGCCTGATAAAATGGGCAGAAACACTTCTCCGGCAGCTTTTTTGGCGGCAATAACTATATTGGGTTCTTTTTGATGAATGCGATGGATGTTTTCGATGACCACAATGGCATCGTCAACCACAATCCCCAAGGCAAAGATGAAACCAAACATCACAATCATATTCATGGTGAAACCCATGGCAGGCATAGCCAAAAATGCAATGAACATTGAAAGTGGAACCGCCATAGCCACGAAAAACGCATTCGTGAAACCCATGAAAAACATCAGCACAACGGTTACCAAAATGAAACCAAAGATGATGGTGTTGTTCAGTTCCTCGAGTGTGTTGCGTGTGAAACGCGACATATCACCCGATATTTTTACATCTAAATCAGTAGGATATTGAACGTTAATCAACTCTTTATTAAGTATTTCTTTTATCTTATCTGATGCTTCAAGCAGGTTACGGCCGCTTTTTTTGACAACATTAAGTGTGATTACATTCTTGCCAAACAAACGCGAAAAGCTTTCCTGTTCCTTAAAACTATCGTTAACCTCGGCTACATCTTTCAAATATAAGGCAGCACCACTTCCCGATTTGATCACGATATTACGGATCATATCAAGGCTTGTAAACTGACCTTGTACACGAATCGAACGCTTCATACCAAAAGTGCTGATGTTACCTGCTGAAATGGTCAGGTTCTCAGATGCAATGGCGCGTTCCACATCGCTAAGGCTAAGGCTTAATGCCTGTGCTTTATACATATCAACATTAATCTGAATCTCACGTTCGAGCGCGCCAACAATATCAACGCGGGTAATTTCGCTTAAACTTTCGATGCGATCCTGGGCAACTTCAGCATATTTCTTTAGCTCATCGAGCTCGTAATTGCCTGATATTTGAATATACATGATCGGGATTTCCGAGAAATCGATGTCCATGATCATCGGATCTTTCAAAAGATTGTTTGGCAAATCGGTCTTGGAGCGGTCAACGGCATCTTTTACACGTTGTTTCGCATCAGGAACATCAACATCAGTATTAAATTCAACAGCTATGGAAGAGAAATCCTGTAACGAATTGCTCGAAATTTTCTTCACGCCATTGATTGCTTTCAGCTGTTTCTCAATAGGACGCGTAACCAGATTTTCAATGTCTTCAGGCGATGTTCCCGGATAAATTGTATTCACGAGAATGGTTGGAATCACAATTTCGGGAAATTGCTCTTTGGGTATGGTTTGATAGGCGTTGATGCCCAGCAGCGTGATAAAGATGGCCAATACATAAATACTGGTCTTGTTATCAATCGCCCAACTGGTTGCGAAAAACTCCTTGATATTATTCTTCTTCATTGTATATCAATTAATTATGTGTGGATGATTTTGCAACCAATGATTAATTGGCTTGTATATGTTGACCCTCAATCAGGTTATTGAAACCAGTGGTGATGATTTTATCACCCAACGAAATACCGTTTATAATTTCGGCCAAACCGTTATAAATATTGCCAATTGTAACAGACTGGCGACGAGCCACCAAGTTTCCGTTTTCGTTTTTAGCGACATAGATGTATTTCCCTTTTGGCGATTCTCTGATAAAGGTAATCGGTATAGTGAAAGCTTCAATATTTTGATAATCATTGATTTTGACAACAGCGATCATATTGGCACGGTATTCAATCTGACTTGGAGATAACCTCACTTCAGCCACAAATGAACGGTTGACGGGATTGATATATTTGCTCGTGAAACTTATTTCGGAGTTCACTTCAGTTTTGAAATCGGGGAAATAAACTACTACTTTGTTTCCTGTTTTTATTTTCGAAGCATAAGCTTCTGCAACGTCAGCAACGACTTTTACGGTATTGAAATTTACCACGCGAACTGCAGGAAATCCGGGTGAAGCGAGCTGGCCAACCTTCAAGTTGATTTCCTCAACGCTACCATTGATAGGCGATTTGATCTTGGTCATTTCAATTTGATCTTTCAATGCCTGGGTATTTTTTTCGAGGCTTTCTTTGTTGTTTTTAGATGTGAGATATTGAACTTCACTGCCAATTTTCTGATCCCAAAGGGTTTTCTGTTTTTCGTATAAACTGGTAACAAAAGCAAGTTGCTGTTCCATATTGGCCAACTGCTGTGTCATAACGGTATTGTCTGTTTCGGCTAAAACCTGACCTTTACGCACATTCTGGCCTTCTTTCACATAAACTGCAGTTACAGCACCCGGCATCTGTGCCGAAACAGCAATGTTGTCTTCTCCGTCAACCTTGCCCTGCACTTCAATATAATGGTTAAATACAACCGATTTAGCTTCGGTTATCACCACATCAACCAGATTTTTATCTGTGTCAGTTCCTTTTGGATCAACCTCAGCTTCGAGGGTTTTTATTTTTATAGCCAAATCGTCATGCTGTTTTTTGAGGTTGGCTAATTCGGTTTTCTTATCAGCCGGACCACCACAGGCTACGGCAATAGCCATCAAGGCTATTAATATTACAATTTTATTCATAGTTTTTAAATTATTTCTTGTTGTCATCTGATTACTGATTATTCTTTAATTTATCCAATTTGTTCTTAGCAGTAATCAAGGTATATACTGCATTAAAATAATTCGACTGTGCTGTAAGATATTGATTTTGAGCGTTTGTAACATCAAGACTTGTCGAAATACCTTCCTTAAATTTGATGAGCGTTTTATCATAAACACGTTGAGTGAGTTCAATATTCTTTTTATCGTTGAGGTACTTATCATAAGCACTTTTCAACTCATTTTGCGAGTTGATGTATTCCAGCTCCAAGCCATTAGCCACATTGGCTTTGGTGTTGATGATCTTTTCCAATTCCATTTTACGCTGGCTTACTTTGGTGCTTCGTGTGCCGCTTGAAAAGATTGGAATATTCATCGAAATGGCGAAAACATCTTTCGGGTTGAAATCGAATGCCGGAGCATTCACCTTTTCCTGGTGGCGATAAACGGCTGCCAAAGATGGTAAATAGGTTGTTTTTTCGCGTTTTAAATTCAATAAAGTGAGTGTTTCCTGCGTATTGATAATTTGATACATCAAGTTGTTGTTGATGTTGAATTTATCATTTACCATCGATTCGAGACTCACACCTGTTGTCGTTCCCTCGAGGCTGTCAGTGAGTATCAACGTTTGATCATAAGGCATTCCAATCTGAAATTTAAGCAGATAGGTTGAAGCCTCGGCTTGTCTTTTTAATGAGTTCAAACCATTTTCGAGGTTAATACTTGTCAGTTCCAGCTGGTCAACATCCGTATCTTCAATAAATCCCTGAGCGTTCATGGCGCGCATTTCTGTTAAGGTATTCATCAGATTTTTATACGATTTATCCAGGATGGAATAGGTTTCGTTCAATACAAGTACCAGATTGTATGAGTTAGAAACCGATTCTTTTAAATTGAGTTCCGTTTGTTGTTTGCCTTGTTGAGAGATCTGGTAAAACACCTTAGATGCCTGTAAACCAACAATATATTCGCCACTAAATATCAGCTGAGAAACAGTGACATCAAGTGTGAGATTATCCGGCACACCAAGTTGGATGGGTTCCATCGGTATGTAGCCGAGATAAACGCTTTGATTTAATATATCGTCAGAGGTAATTGGTGTTCCGGCCGGGAGGTCAGTTGTTAAATAAGTGATACCTCCAAAACTCATTTCGGGAACTTTAAATAAATGCGTGTAATTTGCCTGCGCGTTAATCTGAGGTAATCCAATCGATGTTATTTCCTTGATTTTCTTTTTGGCAATATCGATGTCGAGCATCGAATTTTTAATCTGCGTATTGTTGTTGATAGCGTATTCCTGTGCTTGTTGCAGGTTTAAGCTCACAATGCCTGGCTGGTTATCCTGTGCCAACAGGTTTTCAGGCATATTTACCATCAACAAACTCACTATCAGAGCTGATAAAATTGTTAATTTCATGGATTCGTATTGATATTTAAGTTTTTAATTTGATTTTCGTAATAAGTCAATCCAACCGTATTCGCGATGCCTCGAATGTGATTATCGAACATGACCTGAAAAATTTTCTCGAAGGAGAACTCGACCGATGAAAGGAAATCGGGATTGTGCACTTCAATAAGTTTCTGCACATAAAGTTTCGAAACCAGTTCAACATCCAGATCGCTGCGGTAAAGTCCTTCGGTGATGCCTTGCTGACAATTGCGACTGATTTGTTCATACACATGATCGCGTTTTTTCATTACGAAATCGCGGTAAATGGTCGGATAAAATTTCTGCAGGTCGAACGAAAGTACAGGATTAATTTCCTTTATCTCGTCGCTAACGGCACGGCTGACGGTTAAAAGTACGTCAATGGCATTCATGTCTTTGGTGGCATCTTTCAGGCAATTGTAGTCGCCTTTCTCAATCAAATAATTCAACAGATACTCCACCAAATCGGTTTTATTGTCAACAGCCTGGTATAAGGTTTTCTTCGAAATACCAAGCTCTCTGGCTATATCGTCCATCGAAATGCTACGGATACCGTATTTCTTGAACATATTACCGGCACTTTTTAGGATCGATTCTAATTTTTCATCCATCGGTAAATTTTTTTGCAAAGATACATATTTTTGGAAACGAAATAAATTTATTTCGTTTCCAAGTTTCGATTGTACTGTTGAAATGGATATTCATAATATTATTAATCAACTTTATACGATGCAAAATGATTAGTAAATAAAATTCTTTAAAAGGTAAATGAAGTGGTTAAAACTGCGATATTTGTTAGATTACTTTTAAGACCACAAACATTGCAGACTCAATTTTTTTTAATTTTATAAAATGTCATACCAGGCGAAAATCAAGCGTTATGCACAGATTCTTCAGTATATAGAAAAGTCTAAATTTCCTACCAGCTCTGAGATGCTGAATAAAATGGATGAAAATGGAATTAAAGTTTCTGACAGGCAGTTGAAACGAGACATTGAAAGTTTACGCACTGAGTTTGGTCTTGATATTCAATATTCAAGCACACGAAAAGGTTACTATATTGAAAATGAAGAGCTGACATTTCCATACTTTCTCAAACTGATAGAGTTTTCTCAAAATATTGACTTATTAACCGGCTATTTGAAAGAAGGTTCCAATATTGCAGATATTATTGATTTCGAGGATTATAACTCATTCAAAGGTTTGCAGTTTATCAGAGATATTGCTTTTTCGATTAAAACCAATTCAGAAATAAACCTAAAGTACAAACGATTTGATACAGAGATTGAAAAGGAATATCGCTTTCAGCCATACCTGCTGCGCGAATACCTGAATCGTTGGTATGTAATTGGTTATCTATCGGAATCCGATGAAATAAGGACCTTTGGACTTGACAGGATTCTTAGCATCATTGAAACCGGCAGTAAATTCAAAAAAAGTAAACAGATGAATGTTAGCAAAATGTTTCGTAACATCATCGGAATCAATGCTTCTGACCTTGACAAAGTGGAGGATATTGAACTTTACTGCCAACCATTTATGGGAAATTTTCTAAAATCTTTACCATTACACGCGTCTCAAACCTTAAAGAGTGAGAATACGGATGAAATTATTTTCACCTACAAACTTGTTGTCAACTTCGAATTGAAACAACGCTTATTGATGATGGCAACACAAGCAAAGGTTATTCGACCAATAAGCTTAAAAACTGAAATTGAAAACATGATAGCGGAAGCACAAAGTTTCTATAAATAATTCTGAATGACAGGTTTTGGCATAGTCATGTCGTTACTTTGCATCATCAATGCTTGAAAAAAAGGAATAATAATCCAAAAAATAAGACGAATATGGCAGGAAAAATTGATTACGAATCACGGATGGACAAGCTTTTTGCTCACGGTAATTTATGGAAACATAGGACATTACGTACGGTTTTTGATCCATCTTCATCGGAATATTCAGAAACAACCATAGACCAGAAATACGATATTTTGAAAAAAGCTGTTGATAATGGTGAGAAATTGAGGGTATTGATTCATGACTACAAATTCAGATACCTCGAACTAAACCGCCGTGACATTGTTTTTGAGGTTGAAAACGCACTGATTATATTGTTAGATTACCAATTTAAAGAAAATCAAAATTCTCAGGAAGAAGCATAAATGGAAAGTACAGATACCAATTGTTTATTAGATGATAAAGTAAAACGCTTTATTGCTGCCGACCGTGCCATACTATTGTCTATGGAAGATGCAGAAATCGAAGCAATTGTGTATGTTATTGAACTTGAGTTAAGCAAAAGAAAAGAAGAAAATGAACGGTATAATCACAAGTCAGACGATCTTATTGAAAGAATAGAGGAAACCTTAGCTAAGGTAAAAGCCAGAGATGTTTTCTGCAGAGTTGACAAGAATCATTGCATTTACTATCTAAAAAATAATGTGATAAAACCGTTGGAGAATCTGAAAGAGGACATTATGAACGATAAAAAGACGCTCATTAAATTGGAAGAAAGGATTAATTTTTATAGAAATATTGTGCGTAAACTAATGGAAAAGCCTGTAATAGTATGACTTTGAAATAGATTGACATTTTTTAAATCTACAATTTCTACAGTTATAAATGAATAAAAATTGCCTCTTAAACTTCAAACTTGCTAACCAATAATATTATCATTGCCAAATGGAAAACATTAATAATCAGTTAACTGTCGCGGAAATCAAAAAAGATAAATTTCTCGGTTGTATTTTAGGTGGAGCTATCGGAGATGCCTTAGGCGCACCAATAGAATTTTTATCTCATGAAGCTATCAAATTTAAATATGGGGAAGAAGGTATACAATCTTATGTTGAGTATCCAAACGGAAAAGGAGAGTTTACTGATGATACGCAAATGCTTCTTTTCACTGCAGAGGGACTTTTAAGAGCATTGCATAGATCGGTAATTAGAGGAATAGGTGGGGCTCAAACACAAATTACATATTATTCTTATTTAAGATGGTTACACACACAAGGCATTTCCATACCAAGAGCCATTGATTCCTATGGATTTGATGAAGGTTGGCTGATAAAAAGGAAAGAACTATTCAAAAGAAGAGCCCCGGGCAATTCATGTCTTTCTTCACTTGAAAGTGGAGAAAGGGGAACAATAGAAAAACCAATAAATAATAGTAAAGGATGCGGAACAGTAATGAGAATTGCTCCAGCAGGATTATTGTTTAATTTTAATAGAGAAGCCGCTTTTAAGGTGGGTGTAGATTTATCAGCGATAACGCATGGTCATCCTACCGGATACCTTAGTGGTGGATTATTATCTTCAATTATTGCCGATTTATCGAAAGGTTTGGATTTAGAAACATCTATTTCTAATGGATTAGAGCAGCTAATAAAATGGGATAATCACACCGAAGTATTTCAAATTGTTAATAAAGTGCTTGATATACACAGTAAGTATATCGGCAAAGAAATAACAAATTCAGAAATTGAATTGCTTGGTGAAGGATGGGTTGCTGAAGAAGCATTGGCCATTTCATTGTTGTGTTCATTGCATTATCAAAATGATTTTAAGAAAGCAGTTTTAACAGCTATAAATCATGGTGGAGATTCGGACAGTACAGGTGCAGTTACAGGTAATTTAGTAGGTTTGATGGTTGGAGAATCAGGAATACCCTACGACTGGAAGGAAAATCTTCTGTTCAAAGATATAGTTGAAGAAATCGGAAACGATTTGAGTATTGGATGTAAAAGTTATACTTATGACGAAGATGCAGAATGGCTTTTAAAATATCCCGGATATTAAAAATAATATAAAATGGAAAAATTGAATTTTATCACAAGACAATTGGCAAGAGCCGAAAAAAAGCGATTTGAAAACTATGTAATTACGCGAATTTGGCACAGATTAGATGACATGACGATAAAATTTGTTACTCAGCAATATGTAATTAGACCTGATGGCAGAGCTTTGACCGACATGTATTTCCCGCAATTTAAAATACATATTGAAGTTGATGAAAGACACCATTTAAATCAACAGGAGAAAGACCAATTAAGGGACTCAGATATTATTAATGCTACTAATCATGATTTAAGACATATCGACACCACAATTGGAATAGATAAATTAAATGAAAGGATAGAGGAAGTAATAAATATTATTCGAGAGGCAAAACTATCTTTACATAATTTTATTCCATGGAATATTGAATCTGAACAGAATCCACAAACCTATATTAATAATGGATTTATTGATATTGCTGATAATGTGGCATTTACTCATTCTTATTTAGCTGCCAATTGTTTTGGTCATAATTATAAAGGATTCCAAAGAGGAGCTACCCAACACCCAAATGAAAACAATAAACTGATTTGGTTTCCGAAATTGTATAAAAATGATGATTGGGATAATAGCATATCAGATGATGGTAAAAAAATATTTGAATTATGTGAAAATTTGGCTAAGAATAAATCACATGTTGACAATATTGTTAATGGGAAGATTCATAATAGAATTGTTTTTGCTCGAGTAAAAAGTCCACTTGGAGACGTTATGTATCGTTTCAAAGGAGAATTCAAGCTTGACCTAAAAACCTCAAATAGTGAAGACGGCCTTGTTTGGCAAAAAATTGAAAATAGAGTAAAAACATACGGAATAATACAATAAAAAAGAATGATATACCTTTTAATGTCCATTAAAAACTAAGTTTTAACCATCAATAAAATTGAAATGAAAGAAGTAATTGAAAAATTTCTTGAATCCACAAGGGAAGATTCATTTCATAGGTACAAATCCTGGGAACATTGCTATGAAGCGTTCGGAAATAAAGACAATTCTGGTGACAATTTAGCTTTGCATTTAGCCTTTTACCTTGCAAGCTGGGGAATGTATCGTGGATCAAGCGGACTTCTGTGGAAAGATTACAAAGTTCATATTGAAGCAGTTGAAATTATCCGGCGACATTCCCTACTTAGGAATGATTATAAAGGTGAAATTCCTCCTTTAAAAGAAGTTCTTGTTTTATTCGATGAGCTTCGCGAGTATTATTCAAAGTTGAAATACTATAACGGAAAGGAGGAGAAAGCAATTAGCGCAACTGATACACTAATTTCAAAAATAATTCTTGGTACTTTAGGCTGTTTGCCCGCTTTTGACAGATATTTCAATCTTGGTTTGTTCGAAAAA
Source organism: Bacteroidota bacterium (assembly GCA_947505205.1). GTDB lineage: Bacteria > Bacteroidota > Bacteroidia > Bacteroidales > F082 > CAJBPB01. The sequence goes on from CANNKD010000072.1 coordinate 10,144, forward strand.
GAATATTCATTTGTAAACGAAAACAGTTTACAGAAAGTTTGGTCAATGGCTGTAAAAATGAAGCCCGAAATTGAAAACATTCAGGATTGGGCATTTCAAAACACTGGTGTTCAATATCCAGTAATGAAAATAATTGATATGTATTATTGGCAGAAAGGATTTGATAAAAACAGTAACAAAATAATATAACAATGAAAGAACTTAAATTTACGAATGCTTATTACATTAAACTCGGTGCAAAGGGCACATGGGCGGATAATTCAATTAAAGAAGGTATTGTCCGTTTTGAATGGAAGCAAGTTCCTTTACAAGATATTATAGAGGAAAATTGGGAAATCATCAAAAAGACGATCAAACAAGACTATGATGGCCGAGGAAAACAATCTGGTTCTTCACAAGACTATGAAGCACTAAAACGAATATGTGAGGCTTCAAATGAAGTCGTCTTTATCACGTTTCATAAAGGGAGAATGTGGTGGTGCAGTTTGGATAATTCACCTGTTCAGAAAGATGATATATCTAAATTTCGTAAAACGGTAAATGGCTGGACTTGTAATCCAAATGTTTCATATGCAAAACCATTATTATCAAACGAAATATCAGGAAAGATATCTAAAACACAAGCATTTCAGGGAACATTATGTAAATTTAGAGACAATGAGCTTGAAATAATTAACAGGATTATTAACGGTATTCATCATCCAAATGTTGATAAAATTAGGAGTAAAAAACATGAGATTTGTAAGTTAACGACTGTATTAGTGAAAGATTTACACTGGAAAGATTGCGAAATTCTGACAGATCTGATTTTTCAACAAAGTGGTTGGCATAGAGTTAGCATGCAGGGCGGAAGTATGGAATTTATGGACATGGAATATCTTGATCCTATTAACAAAGAAACTTATGCTGTTCAAGTAAAATCAGGGGCTAATAAAAGTGACTTTATCAATTATGCAGAAAAATTTAATGAGCGAGTAAATAGAAAATTCTTTTTCATCGCCTTTAATCCTGATAGTTCACTTGAGCAATACAAAAACGAAAATGTTAATATCGAATTGTTATTTGGTGACAAATTATCAGAATTGATTTTTGATTTAGGTCTATTGAATTGGGTTCTAAATAAGTCCTTTTAGTTTTAAACAATTAACAATCAACTTATTCCATTTAAAAATTTAATGATTAGCATCATGACATGGCATATAATGAATTGTTACCAGTCTTTATAGTGGACTACACAAAAATAACGAATTGTAATAAAATATGAGTTATACAGACAGAATATTTCCGACAAACAAAGGACTGACAACTTACCTTGACGAATTGATAGCCAAGAACTATCAAATTCTAACCTTTCACCGCAACATGGTTTGGGAGCAAGAAAACTTGGAATAAAATTGCGGGCACATCAAAATAAAAAGTAGTCAAGGCATTAGTTCAATTTAATAGTATTTTTGCAAAAAACAGTTCGTATGGAATCTATTATTATCAAACCCAAAAACAAACAAGCCATACCTTTTTTGAAGCATTTGCTGTCAAATCTTAACGATGTTGAAAGCATCGAAGTGGTTAATTTGCCAAAGAGTCAGGTTGCTAAAAGTATTGAAGCCGGACTCAACGATGTTAAGGAAATACTTGCAGGTAAGAAAAACGGCAAATCTCTTAAGCAACTGATTGATGAAGGTTGAGATAACAACAATTACTCCCTACTCACTTCTCACAACTAACTTCTCACCGCTCAATATTTCCTGATTATCTCGGCTTTTTTATCTTTCAAAATCAATGTTGATGGGGAATAATTCAACCAAACGGGTTCCGAAACGAGCATTTCTTTCCAGCCAACAACACTAACTAACATCAGATCATGTTTTTGCAGTTGTTCTTTCTTAATTCCGTAGGCAGTTATAAAATTCACTTTACCGGCATTAAGGAACAGAATTCGTTGCAACGACTGTATATTCTGTTGTCGGCTAAGGACAATTTTATTTGGATCGTAAATGCTTATCTGGCATTCGGTGTTTTCGAAAATGAGCAAGGCATAGTCGATGGTGAAGATATCAGCCTTCGTTTGAATATATAATAATAGGTTTTCGCATTTCGAAAATTTCTTATTCACAAAAACGCCGACCGGAATATTGCTTCCATCGAAAAGATATCTGTTTCTTTCTTCAAAGGCCGAATATTCAAAAAGTTTTTCCTGTCCGGTAACTTTTTTAAAGAGTCGGTCGCGGCGAAACAAGGCATTCACGAAGCCAAGTGTGCGCCCTAATGTGCTGCCTTCGTAAATCGATTGGCCAATGCCAATTAGTAATAAATTGTATTTTCCACTGTTCGTTTCTTCGATAATATCTTTATTAAAGTCGTTCGAAACCTTAAAAATCGTCTGAACCTTTTGGTCTAACAGACTGGCTTCGTTGTTGATAGGACCGAAACTTTCCTTTTCATACTGAACAATGGCATATTGGTTCATTTCCGTTGACGGACTGAAGTGCAAGGCTGTAACTTCCGACAATTCCTGTTTGCGCATGAAATGGTTGGCCAATCGCATCAGAACCCTGCCTGTCTCCGGATTTCCGAATGAAATTAGTATGCGAACAATTTGTCCGATAAGTATGGGCTCGACAATGGCTTTTTCTCCAGAATCTTCTTTAAATAATTTATTGATGATGGTCAAAGCCGGACCTGTCATAAACGTAGTTACAAGTGCCATAATCACCATCATAGCAAATACTTGCGGACTTAAAACACCCAAATCAAATCCGATATTCAGCACCACCAATTCCATCAGTCCACGTGTATTCATCAATGCACCAATGGTCAAACTCTCTTTCCAACTTTGACCCACAAAACGAGCCGATAGCGCGCTGCCTAAGAATTTTCCGATGATGGCAACCAAAACTATTAATCCTGTTATTTTCCAAAGATACCAGTCGTTTAATAAGCCAATTTCAGTACGGAGACCTGTAAAAACGAAGAAAAGGGGTAATAATAATACGAGTGAAACATCTTCAACTTTCTCAATAAATATACTTCTGAATTTAACATTGTCAGGCATGATTACGCCAGCTACAAAGGCGCCGAAAAGAGCGTGAATCCCAATCACCTCGGTAGAATAAGCAGAAAGTATCAATACCATAAAGAAAATGGCAATAATGGGTTTGGTGAGGTTTTCGCGTGAGGCATGCAAATCGCCGATGCGAGATAAAAATGGCCGGACTACTTTGAACATCACCAAAACATAAACAAAGGCTAAAACGATGACATACAAGGCACTCACAAAAGAACCAGCCTTTACAATGGCAATCACCAGCGCTAATAAAAACCAGGCTGTAATATCATCAACAGCTGCACAAGTAATTACGATGGATCCTAACCGGGTTCGATGTATGCCACGTTCCTGTACAATACGGGCTAAAACAGGAAAGGCGGTAATGCTCATGGCTATGCCTATGAAAAGACTGAATGAAGAAAATTGTATCCCGACAGGAGCGAAGGTCTCATAAATAAAATAGGCCAGTCCGATTCCAAGTGTGAATGGGAAAATGATACTTGTACCACTTATCACCACGGCATCGGTGGCTTTGTCCTTCAATATTTTTAAATCGAGCTCCATGCCAACAATAAACATAAATAAAATCAAACCGAACTGGCTCAATAACTGTAAGTTATTCAGTGAGTTGGTAGGAAAAAGTCCATGCGAAAAGCCAGGAAAAAAATATCCAACGATACTTGGTCCCAATACAATACCAGCAATAATTTCGCCAATAACTGTCGGTTGGCCAATGCTTTTAAAGACAAATCCAAAAAAACGTGCGACAATGATAATGGTAACAATCTGTGCTAAAAGCAATGCAAGCGGATGCCTGAGATTGTAAGTCAACGAATCGATAAATTCCTGCCACTGATCGTTGACTATGCCACGGATTGTAATATTGCGACCAACTTCAAGACCATGGCCGGCTTCAAAAATCCAAAATATAAGGATAGAAAATACACCAAGCACCAAAACATAAAAAAAGAAGTTTTTATAGCGTTTCATATGGTTTCCTAATGAATATTCGCGTGCTTTAGGTAGAGATTTTACTTTTTTAGAAATGCAAAGGTATGAGTAAATGGAATATATTCATGAGTGATAATAATATCAATCGAATCAACGCGTTTTCAATAAATCACAAATGCTTTCATGTCCTTAAAGAGGGTAAAATCGTTACTTTTGTCTTCATTATAATTGGCAGAATCTTGTTAAATAAAGTTCAACATCGGTTTTTAGTACGCAATATGCACTGTGATTGCTGTCTTAAACTCTTGAAAATAGAGTTTGAACGTATCGGTGCAGATATAATCAAGGGTAAGTTGGGCGATGTAAGTGTTGCTTTTGATTCTGATAAAACTTCTTACGAGTCTGTTGAACAGATATTTACCTCTAATGGATTCGAAATTATTCTTGACAAAGAAACTGCTTTGGTTGAAGAAATCAAACGTGTGGTTATCGAGCTGGTGCATCATTCTACTTTCAATGCAATGGTTCGTAATTCCGACTTTTTGGTGAGTCGTTTCGATAAGACTTATCAGCATCTTTCAACAGTTTTCTCGAAACATGAAAAAATCACGCTCGAGAAATTCATCATTTTGCAGCGCATTGAAAAGGTAAAAGAGCTTATTCAGACTGATGAACAAAGTTTAAGTGAAATTGCATTTATGATGGGTTACAGCAGTGTTCAATATCTTTCAACACAGTTTAAACAGATAACCGGTTATTCAGTGACAGAGTACAAAGCATTACCGGAAAAAGAAAGAAAAGGTGTTGGGCTTATATAGCTGGGACAATGGGATAGCAACCCGTAACCGCAATAAGTTACTGAAATTTTATACAATAAATCGATAAAATTGTACAAATCAAATCAATAAATCATATTAATCTTGCAACGTAATTAATAATAGAAATTATGAATCTAAAAAATAACATTGCCGTCAGCGAAAGTGGGTTTGTGTTCAATCCCGCTACCGGAGAGTCTTTTTCGGTGAATCCGGTTGGCTTACAGATGCTGAATTTGCTTCGCCAAGGCCTTTCAGAGGAACAAATTGTAAACGGCATTGACACGGAATTTCAGGCTGAAAAGTTCAATATCGAGCGAGATCTGCAAGATTTTATCGATATTATGAAACAATATCATCTTATGCAGGATGAAAACGAGTAAGCCTAAATTAACAATTGGTGTTACCGGATTGAATGCCATCGACAGTCCGGGGCCTGGTGTTGCAGTCATCAGAGGTTTGCGCGAAGCCAAGTCGTTCGATTGCCGCATCATTGGTTTGTCGTACGAATCACTCGAGCCGGGGATTTATATGCACGATATCGTTGATAAAACCTATCATATTCCTTATCCTTCAACAGGAACAGATGTGCTTTCTGATCGGTTGGACTACATCCATTCTATTGAAAAGCTGGATGTAATCATCCCTAATTTCGATGCCGAATTGTATTCCTTTATCAAACTTGCCCCAAAACTAAAAGCGAAAGGCATCCATACTTTTTTGCCAACGCTGGAGCAATTCGAAGAAAGGCATAAAGTCAATTTACCTGATTTTGGTTTGAAATATAATCTGCATGTTCCCCGAAGCAAAGCTGTTTACACGCCTGATGAAGCAATTGTTTTAGAACAGGATTATGGATGGCCTCTTGTTGTAAAAGGGAAATACTACGATGCAACACTTGCGTATAATTTCGAACAG
>CANNKD010000073.1 GCA_947505205.1 Bacteroidota bacterium
CATGGACATTCAGGAGGAGGAACCAATCCATCATTATTAGAAGCTATGGCAGCTTCTGCAAAAATAATTGCGCATAAAAATCCTTTCAATGAAGCAGTACTGGGTGATGATGCCAATTATTTCGACAAAACGGAATCCCTTACCTGCATCATTGATAGTACAATTGATTCTCAAATTTGGGAATTGAGAATTCAGAATAACCATTTAAAAATTGAAAACATATACAATTGGCAAATTATTGTTAATCAGTATTATCATGAATTTAACCAGATATTTAGTTCTCATACAAAAATTAATCAGGAATTTTTATAATTTTACCAAAAACCCAAGACAAAATTGTCACTCAGATATTCCAAATATATTCCGATCATTTCTCTGATTGGTGATTATATTCTATTAAATCTGCTTTTTGTTTTTGCTTTCTGGCTTGAGACCAAATTTCGTGTTTTTGGCGCAAAGCATATACTATTTTACCTGTATTTAAATTTTGCCTGGCTCTTTCTCATCTTTATTTTTGGTGCCTATCGGGTCAAAAGAAATACCCAAAAAAAAGCCATACTTATAACATATCTCCAGATAATTGTATTCTTCTTTTTTCTCTTTTTGGTGTTTTTTCAAATAGTACCGCTGGCCTATTATCCACGCACATTTATTAAATTTCTCTTTCCCGTCTTTTTTATATTGTTAATAAGCTGGAAATATGCACTTTACTACATATTTCTTTTTTATCGTAAAAAGGGATTTAATTATCGCAATGTGATCATTATTGGTCACACTCCAAAATCAACCGAATTGTATCGGTATTTTATCAACAATGTCTGGCATGGAAACAGATGTCTGGGATTTATTGACGGCAAGTCAAATAGCAGCAATCATATTCTTGGAAATTGGGAGGACTTATCCAAAATAATAAGAGAACAAAAGATCGATGAAGTTTATCTGGCTTGGGAAGCAATTCCGCAAGAAAAAATCCCTGAAATAGTAGAAATTCTTGCTGATTTTCCTGTTAAAGTGCGTATTGTTCCAGATTTTGGCAATTTTTCAGTCAATAATATTGAGCTAACAAATTGCGGCAATATTCCTGTAATAGAAATTCATTCCGGTCCTCTCAGTTTTTGGTACAATCAATTATTTAAACGGGGTTTTGATTTGATTTTTTCATCAATAATAATTATATTGATATTGAGCTGGTTAACTCCATTACTATTCTTCATTGATATATTAACTGATCGTAAAGGTGTCTTTTTTAGTCAAAACCGAACTTCTACTGATGGTCAAATTTTCATGATAATTAAATTCAGATCCATGACAATCAATGGAGATGCTGACATAAAAAAAGCAATCCAAAGTGATGAGCGCATCACATTAATCGGAAGGTTTTTAAGAAAATCAAGTCTGGATGAATTGCCACAGTTCTTCAATGTTTTTCTTGGCCAGATGTCTGTTGTCGGCCCTCGGCCGCATATGTTAAAGCATACCGAACAGTACCGCAAACTTGTCAGACATTTTATGCTCCGACATACAGTTCAGCCAGGTATTACAGGTCTCGCGCAGATTCATGGATTTCGGGGTGAAATAAAAAAACTATCAGATATACAAAAACGGGTTGAAATGGATGTTCAATACATCGAAAACTGGTCATTTGCCATTGATATGAAAATTATTTTCCTAACATTCTGGGTGCTACTGAAAGGTCAAAAAGAGGCTTATTAAATTCAACAAAATAATTTTATTTCCCATATTTCTCATTGTAAATCCATTCTGCATCCATCCTGACCATTGTTTCAATTGGAATATTTCTTTGAATTGCTTTTCCCTGAACCTTGGCAAGCCAATCAGGGCTGCTTTTGATACTCATGGTTAAAATAGTGATTAGATCTTCTTTCCGGTCGTATTTTGATGGATTTTTTAGATAATCCTCATACAATAAATAACTGGCTTCCATATCGATACGGTCTTCCAGACCAATTTTTCGCAGTTTGGCATCATCCACCAATCGCATAAACTGATCGTTTGAAATACGCAGATTGTTGGCGAATCCATCTATCAAATTTCTATGGTTTGGATAGAAATAATCAAATAATTCCTCATCAAAATTCCAGGCAAAATTTTGATGAAATCTTTCTGTTATCATGATAATAATCAAATCCCGTTTTAGTACTTCTTGCTTCCAGTCTGATGCTGAAACCAAACCCACCTCAGCCCCATTTCTGTTCCAGATATGTTTGTTGTAATACCAAAAATCGCAGTTTTTGAATGCTTTATACATGATAGAATCGCTTTGCCAGTTGAAAAAGAAACTATCACCAACCACCAAAGCATCGACATCAGCGTTCTCCAAATCTGAAAATTGAACAACTGGATAAACCAATTCATCATTTGGAGGGTTTTGTAAAAGATTCATCGCGAGCCAGATATCTGCATCCGGATGACGAGGTTCTTTGGCTTTTGCCACATTTGCAATTTGCATTAAAGGAATTGTCCGATTTGTTATCCATTTCAAATAGCGAAGTGTCGTGTCGGCCGCCTTCGTGGCACCATAATACGACCAATGTGTTCCTCCACGGGGGAAAACACGATTAGTGTCTTGGCCACGCAATTGAACAAAATAGGCATTCAAATCCAATACATTAACCCTATTCTTAAGCAATTCAGGATAAAAAATATCAAAGTTTGAGACTGATTTTGAATTATTTGAAAAATTAACAGGGTATCTATCACGATAAACCGTGCCTTTACCGGGCTCAAAAATTACAACAAGTGTTTTGTTTAATTTGGCTAATGTATCTTGTATCTGTCTTATTTTCAAAGCCTTATCTTTCCATACTTTCTCCCCAACGAAAAACTCTCCTTGCACTGCCCTGATATAATCCGCTTCAAATAATTCATCCACTTTACCACAAACAACTCCTTCGGCGTTTACTTTACGGAAAAAACTGTAATCCAATTGATTATGAATCCGGATCAATGAATTTCTAAATCCCAATTCACACTCGGCATACAAATCGCCTTGAGATTGTAATCCGCCACTGAACCAACTGCGCCATGACAAACTGTCGTTGAGATGATTCGAAACTTCATGAAAAGCACCCTGTAAAGGTTTTTCTTTGATGATTTTTATATAGCTCTGAACCACAGGTAAAGCCAATGAAATCAAAACAGAAATCAATAATAACCTCTTTATCAATATCTTATTAATCAAAATGGGCATCCTAAAATTTTAACTGTTTCTATTTAAGACGAATAACAGGTTTCACCAAAAACGATTTATCAGTTTTGATCACAACCGAAAAACTTCCTCCTGATTCTGACCAATGTTCAGGTTTATAAGTATATACTCCTACGTCAGCGTTGTTCTTTTCAGCACTGAAAACTGTTCTTCCCATCGCATCAACAATCATCAAAGTAAATGAAGTTTTTTCCATTGTTTTCACCTGCAAGGTAAGTTGATCAATAAAAGGATTTGGCAATACTACAAGTTGAACATCAGTTTCAGCTGGCTGATCAATCACAGAAGTTTCCACGTTTCTGACAGGTAAAATGATATAATCAATTAAGGCACAATCTAATCCGTTGGAGACGCTGTAATCCTTTTCGTAGCGCCAACTAAACAACTGGGAACCTGATGAAACCGAATATACCACGTGTGTCCAATCCACTTCACCTGACCATTGTTGTTGCAACTCACTGTTAATCAAAAATTTTAGAAAATCATAATTATTTTCAGATGATACTTTGAAATAAAACGAAATGGTATCGGAATACGCAACGTCGTAGGGCAACGATAACACAGAAATCCCATTATCGCCCATCGCACCTGAACGCGCCGAATATGATCCTTCATAAACCGGATCGGAAGTAATAAACCATTCTGCTGTTCCTGAAGTTTCCCAGTCAAATAAATCAAAATTTGATGTTTCAAAATTCTCAAGATTCAATGATGTTATTAATGGAACGACTTTATTGAAACTAAAATCGTTTGCAGCAAGTACCGAAAGCTGAAGTTCCAGAATTTGCAACGGTTCGGCATTTTCACTGAAATAAACCTGAAAATTGGCCTGCCATATTCCGTTTTGTGACAATATAGCCACGTTATCCTCACCGTCAACGATCTGTAAATCAGAATTATCACAATTCAATGTTGCGATTAAATTATTGAGTTTGGCGCCACCTGAATTTTGAAAAGTAACAACAAGTTGAGCTGTTTCACCTGGTTCAAGGATGCCGTTTTCACCATCCAAAACGCTTACCGTATTGATTTGCAACACAGGAGCATTGAGAACCAAATTAATATGACGTGTCCATGCATTTTGTTCAGTCGCATAAACAAGATCACAATATGCTATGTGACCATTTTCGACAGTATTCAACACACTGATTGCAAATACATCTGTAAGCGACATCGATCCGTCTGCCGGAAGCGAGCTTAATTCCACAATACTATCCTGAATTACCAAGTTAGGATCGCTTGATCGAAAAGTGAGTGTTCCTTCTCCAAGTAGTTCATTGTAAAGATTATGAAGATTCAGATTCATCGAAAATTCTTCACCAAACTCGATAATATCATCATCCCCCGATACTACCTCATAGATGATTTCAACACCTTCAATGGCAAGTTGATAAACCTTTGTACTACAAATAGTATTGTAATCTTTTACTTTTACTTTAATAGACTGATTTTCAACTATTTCATCTACAACGCCGGTCAATAAACCATCTTCAGTCAGGCTTATTCCAGCAAACATTGAATTCGGCTCAAACAGGGTGAATTGATTTCCATAAGGATTGAAAGAGCCTATTTCATTCAATAAAATATAATTTTCGCCATCACCTGCGGAGATTCCGGCAAATTTTTCAACATAATCCGGGGCGTGATGCGGGCCATAATAGAAATGAATGCGTCCATCAGGAAAAAGGGAAACCGTTAGCTCAACCATGCTATTTCCAGAAATTCCATAGGTTGACATTTTCCATTTAAAGGCACAGGAATCGGCATTTTGGGAGTACCAAAGGCCGTTATTATTTGTTCCATCAAAATAAAACGGATTCGAAAAACACGGGGCAATCATCTTATTTTCAATAAAGTAGGTTCTACCTTCAATATAATAAGGCCACGGAAGAAGCGTTTCCTTGAACATGATAAAACCTTCCGTTGTTGGATAAACTTTACTTATTTTTTCACCAAAGAATGGAAATTCAAATGGCAGATCAACTGCTGTATAGGCATTATTATTTCCTATTGAAAGCCGCTCACCATCCATAGCAGGATAACTATGGGATGAATCAATTTTCTGATAATCATTTACCAAGCTATAAACATAAGGTTCTGTGCCGCCTGATGCCGTCAACTGTGTGTTATAATCGGCATACAACTCAATGGTTGGAAGTGTCTCATTATCAATAATTGGTGGACTGAAATCAACGCTTGCTTTGAGGCTTAGTTTTGTAATAGCGTTGGCAGTGATATTAACATTTGTCTGCGCACAAACAGTTTCAACTGGTGTTAGATCAGTGTAATCATTGATTGAAAAGGAGTTAACCTGTCCAATATTGAATGAAACACCGGAATTATCTGCTACCATCAAAAAGAATTTAACTTCTTCACCGGGCGTAAAATAGGATAATAAGGGGTTTAAATCCAAACCAAATTCTATGTGCTCATCGCCCGAACTTCCCTGCATGGCCATACAACCACCTTGAAAATCGAAAATTGGATAATGGTAAATATATTCAGGTTCACTGGCTGATGTGTCGGTTGCTACGCCAACCATCACTTTCAGTTTGCTGCGACAGGGATAAGTCAGATTGACTTTGGCCGTCAGTTTTGGATGGTAAGCATCTTTCATTTTGAGAACGGCAGCCATATTATTCCAAATTCCACCCTGACCAAATTGGTCAGCCACAGTCTTATACATCATATACGAGAAACCATTATCGCCCCAGCCACTTATCGATCCGTAAGTATTTGCCATCTTAAAACCGCCAATTTCCCAGTCTGAGATGTCAATGATACCATCATTGTTCAGGTCAATATTGTTTGTATAACGACCGTCGTTGTTGTAATCCCAGCGAATTGAATCATTGTATCCAACCATCGACATGGCGTGGTTTGGAGAATTTCCCCAGATGACAATAACGTGTTTTCCTGCTTCTGGCGTGCCTGGAGGAAATATATTGGGTGGATGATTAAATTCAGAATAAAACGTAGCAATTCCACCCATTTCAGATCCATTTCCGTGATCATATATCCAGTTTTTCAGGGTTTGGAGTCCTTCAATGGTATTCGTTTTGATGGAATATGCCCCTTCGATTCGGTTAAACATTCCATGAAAATAATTATCGTAGCCACTTATCCAGCGCGATGGACCTCCGGTTGCCATTCCTCCGTAATCAGCTACATTGGGGGTTCCGGCGTGTTTTAGAATCTCGAATGTTTCCCAAAAACTAACCCCGGCATCGCTTCCACCATTGATGAAATTATAGGCAAAATGCGTAGGATATTGATTTTCAGGTACATTACCCGGAACACCGCGTTTGGCGTTTATTTCATATGTAAACATCACCCCGATACTGGACGCCTGACCGCATTCGAGCCCTACCTGCGCAATTAATGGACGAAAGTACGGCAGTAATGAATTATCAACCACAGCCGGGATAATTCGTTTTTGTGCATTTTCGGGTAAAATTAATGCCGGCAATTCCGATAATTTCTCTTTGTCAAGCTTGCTCATCGATTGTAATGTAAAATCGTTTGATTCCTGAGCGGTTGTCGTTACAGCAAAGAAACTTGCAAAAAGTAATAGGTAAATCAGCTTATTCATAACTTTAAATTTTATGCAGTATTAGTTTTATCAAATTTACAATTAAATTGTCAATCAGTAAAAACAAATTGAATGAGATTTGCACCCATTTTCAATGCTTTTTGTCGTGTTTCCTCCGAATCATGATGCACAGTGGCATCTTCCCAACCATCTCCCAAATCAGATTCGTAGCTATAAAAACACACCAATCTTCCCTGGTAAATTAGTCCAAACCCCTGCGCTGGCTTGCCATCATGCTCATGAATTTTCGGTATTCCATTTGGGAAATCAAATTTTTCGTGATAAAGAGGATGCGTTATAGGTAATTCAATGAAATCCAATTCCGGAAAAACGATTTTCATTTGTTTGCGAATATATTGATCGATTCCATAATTATCATCGATATGCAAAAAACCACCGGCAATCAGGTAGTTACGAAGATTTTGAGCCTCGGCGGCATCAAAAACAACATTGCCATGACCGGTCATATGAATGAAAGGATAGTTAAAAATCTGCGGATCGCCAACTTCTATTGTCGCAGCATCCTCATTGATAGATGTTTGCAATTTTTCATTACAAAATTTTACCAAATTTGGCAATGAAGTCGGATTCGCATACCAATCTCCTCCCCCGCGATATTTCAATAATGCAATTTGCACTTCAGACTGGCTGAAAGCATTCGAATGCGTCATGAAAATTAAAAAAATTATTATAAATCTATTTTTCATTTCAATTGATTAAGAAGCTGAATGGTTTGACAAGCAACGATTCCCGCGGTTTCTGTGCGCAAACGTGAACTTCCCAAGCTGATTGGTTTGAAACCGAATTTGATGGCTAATTCAACTTCATCACGGCTAAAATCACCTTCCGGACCAATTAATATCATTGCATTTTCGCCTGGTTTATAGTCATTTACCAATGTTTCCGTGATTGTTTCGTTAATCCAGGCGATGTATTTTCTTCCGTGAAAATCCTGTTTTGCCAGATCATTAAATTGAATCGAAGGATTTAATGTTGGTAAGCGAGATTTTATGGATTGCTTAACTGCCGAGACAATAATCTTCTCCAATCGTTCCGGCTTAACAATTCTACGCTCAGAATGTTGAGAAGTAAAAATGCTAAATTCATCAATACCCATTTCGGTGCATTTCTCAAGAAACCATTCAATTCTTTCAATGTTTTTGGTTGGGGCTATGGCAATATGCAGATGAAAAGACCAGAAATCATTACCTTTTCTTTGAGAAGTTATATTTAAAATGCAGTGCTTTGGGTGTGCATCAACCAATTCGGCATCCATTAATAAACCAGTACCATTCGTAATACACACATTATCACCTATTTGCATACGCAACACCCTAACACAATGCTTCGATTCCTCCTCAGAAAGAGTGACGAATCCAATTTGGGCTTCGGGTAAATAGAAAACATTCATGATGTAAAAATCGATGTACAAAGAAACGAAAAAAGCTCACCAGAATTTGGTGAGCTTTTTAGTTATGTTATTCAATTACAATCTTTTGCCTGAGTACCTGGCCATCAATACTGGCTTTTAAGTGGTAAACACCAGCAGATAAGTGACTTATATCAAGCGTTTTCCCGGATGTAAACTCATTCCTTGAAATAACGCATTGGCCTGTTAATGAAAACAATTTTAAATCAGCTATTTTGGCATTATCTTTAGTAGAAATCAATAGTTTATCGTGCGCTGGATTTGGATAAACAGTCAATAAAGTATTTAAAGTTTCTGCCTCAGGAACACTTACCGTTGCACCGAGTTCAATATCAGTCAAATAGATAGGATTACCATAAAAACTATACGATTCGAAGGCAATCATCACATCGGTTTTACCCAGATAATCGTTCAATCCTAAGGTAATACATTCCCGACCATAACTTCCACCACACCAATCATCGGCTGTAACAGGAACGAATGCATCAACCAGAGGATGCGTAGCGAAATTTCCAGTTCCATTTTCAGCATCCGCAAACAGCCGACTCCATGTAGCACCACAATCCTCACTAATCAGCACGATTAATGAATCGGAAACTTCATTTAGCCGCTTAGCATGGGCGTGTTTAAAGTATAAATTCATATTATCGAAGTTTCGAAGATCCAATGGTGGTGAAATTAAACGATCGCGCTGTCCAATGGCATAGTAATGCCTGAAATCGAGCGTAACGCCTTTTGTTGTTTCATTAACTCCCTCAACATCTGTTAGTTGCCATGTAACATCATTATCCGGATTTTCTACAGTCCAATTATTTGCTGCGAAGTTTTCTATCTCAAAATATTCAACAAACGGGGTTGAAGTACCGCCTGCCTGAATAACTTCAAATTGCGTATCGTTAGAAGAACCATTTAAATTTGTTGCTGTCAGGGAAACTGAATACGTTGCTGCCTCATTGAAAATTACTTCGGGATTTTGGGATGAAGCACTCGTTCCATTTACAAAAGAAACCGTTGAAGGCGTAAACTCCCATGACCATTCGCGAGGCACATAAAGTGTTTGATCAGTGAATTTTATGATGTCACTTGTACAAACATCCGTCTTATCAAAAACAAAATGAATTTCAGGCAGAATGGTCGAACTGACATGGATATAGGCAGCTTTTGTGTCTGTTGATGAGCCAAAATCATTGCTCACAGTCAATGAAACGGTGAAATCACCTTCGGTCGGATAAACAATGCCAACAGGATTTTGCAGGTCAGATTGCTGATTTTCAGCACCGTCAAAAGTCCATGACCAGGCGTTAGGAATACCTAAACTTTTATCCGTAAAATTGACGCTTTCACCTGTTGGAATGATTGTATAATTTGCTTCAAAATCAGGAATAGGTAAAAAAGCAACCTTCAAAAAAGCCCACCAGGTGCACCAGCGATCACCGCTGTTTGGCAATTCAGCATACTCCTGAAGCGTCCAAAAGTCGATTCCATTTACAGGATCAAGCATTGTGGCTGTATAATCACCCCAACGATTTCTTCCACCACCAAAAGTTTTATAATAAGGTGCTAACCCGGCTTTATAAGTCAATGGCTCACGGAATGTATTCGGTTCATCCAAATGTGACTTGAAAGAATAAGCCGAACTTGCATATTGATTTTCTGAAAAACTACCATGACCAATCAACGCATCTTCAAAAATGTTTACAGCTATACTTGCAAAAGCATAAGACATAACGCCGGTTGGATCATCAATTCTTCCCCGTTGAAGCAATTCTCCTTCTGGAGAAATTTGCCACCACTGCACAGCAGTCCTTGTAGGATTGTTTGCAGGAAGGAAAACATGATGAACAGCCCAAAGTTTATTGTTACGCATCACAACATTTTCAATGCGGTGATCCACAGCATTTAAGCGTTCCGTTGATCCCATCTGAGGCAAGAAATCACCGCTTCCACTAACACTTCCAGCCCATGGATTTGGTGTTCCGATATTACCAACCATCGCAAAACTTGGATTTGCCAACGGTCCGGAAACCTTAAATAAACTAATATAGCCATTTCCACCTTGATTTCCATTGGCAGATGAAATCAAATAAATATTTTCCTGTGCTACATCAAAAGTGATGGCCGGAACCAACGTAAACCCTTGACTTGTAGCAAAACGGGTATATTGTGGCGACTCAACACCATCGAACATGGCTTGTTTGTCGAATACAAAAACCGTTCGGTAATAATCGTTTCCAAACATATTTCCTGATACAACAATCCATTTCGAGTTGAAACCCATACTTGGATAATCGAACCAGGTAACCCCATCGGTGTCTGTCAGAAAAGAATACAGATTCCAATCTCCGGTAGGATCAGAGGTTGTACTTACTCCTAAATAAAGCCTTGACATTCCTGGGGTACTTTCAGAACAGGTTGTAAAAATCCACCGTTCTGCTTCAAAATCGTATAATATCTTGGGATCGAACGTGTTACCACCAGGTAAATCGGCCCAAAAAACACCCAAAGAAACAGTATATAAGTCTAATCCCTGCCGATCCTGAATACGAAGTTCAGTATTTAAGGTGACCATTAGATGCTCGGGGCCGGGAGCGCCATTCACATCAGGAGGAATGGAATTCCCTGAGTCGTACAATCCCAAAAAAGTAGTATCCGGTGCCGGTGAAATTATTCGAGATTTTTTTTCATTTGGTGATGCAATCGCCTTCTCCATCGCAATAACTGTTTCAGGAAGCACTTCAAATTCAGGGGTATAAATAACCGGATTCGGCTTTTTAAACTGTTGATTTTCAGATGCCTGATACTTTGCTTCCTCAAATTTCATCTTTTCGAATGACGTTCGCACAAATGCTTCAGCTTTGCCGGTCGTTTTGGTTACCATGCTTTGCTGGGCAAAAGTCATATTCGCTAAAAGCAAAATGAAAGCCAGTGAAATATTAGTTTTTTTTGTCATTATTTAGTTTTTAAATGTTTCAGTGGTTCAATAAGGAAGAATAGATATTTATTCCGCTATTAGAACCTAAATTATTGAATAACAATTTTTTGCTTAAGAGTTTCATCGATCCCATTCAAACCTAGCAAATATATACCTGGAGCAAAACCTTTCACTTTCACTTCCGTGTTATTCTTCGTGATGATCTGATTTAGCAATACCCTGCCCTGGTTATCAGTTAATACAAATGCTGAACCAATAAATTTATCGTCAACAGTTAAGTTAAAGCTGTTGTGTGCCGGATTTGGATAAACCGAAACTTCATTTTTGGCCAAGCTGGCATCAATTGAGGTAATATTTGAAACACTCAATTCCTTGATATACAGATTATTACCAAAATCAGCATAGGATTCCAATCTTATTTTAATGTTTGGCTGTCCTGCAAAAGCTGAGATATTGATCATTGGACATACGGCTCCATAACCCAAACCGCACCAATCTTCATCTGTTGTTGGCTCAAATGAATCCATTGTTGGTTCGGCTGTTTCAAAAATGCCGTTTCCGTCAGGACCATTGGCATAAACACGTTGCCAGGTAGTTCCACAATCAACTGAAACACTTACAATTAATGAATCTTTTCGGGTATCACGCTGGGCATAAGCATAATCGAATGACAGATATGCCTCTTCAAAATCTGATAAATTTAAAGCCGGACTTATCAAATAATCTCTAGAACCAAGATTTGTATTTGTAAAATAATTCATCCAAACTGAACCTTCACCGATTGGAGAAAGCTCCCATGTTTGATTGTTATCAGGATTTTCAAGAGACCAACCATTATCTGTGAGCGATTCTGTATCAAACGATTCAATATACGGAATAGAAAAACCTCCCGCATGGATATAGTTTTCCTTAACTTCGGAAGCACTACCGGTTTCATTTGTAGCAGTCAATGTTACTTTGTATTCACCGGCTTCATTAAACCGAACCTGGGGATTTTGTGAAGTGGCAGATGTCCAATTTAGGAAAGTTACAGTGGAAGGTTCAAATTGCCACAACCAATTGGTAGGACAGTTTAAAGAAATATCAGTAAAAACAACCGATTGACTGACACAAATTGCAGATTGTGAAACAGCGAAATCTACAACCGGTGCTGCGGCCGGGCCAACGACAATATAACCGGATTGAACAATGGTATCAGAACCGTAGTAATCCGTTACCATTAAACTCACATCGTAAACACCTTCCGTTAAATACCTGATGTTTTGTGGATTTTGTGAGGTTGAGGATTCAGGCGTACCTCCGGGAAACGACCAATTCCATTCAGTTGGTACACCAACGGTTAAATCGGTGAAATCAACCATACAACCGGCTGCAAAATTCGTTGATGATGCTGCAAAATTTGCATTCAGGGCGGTATAATATAGTGGCGAGCTCCACAAACCTCTGCCATAAGTTCCGGCCCGAATCACATCATTCTGAGCACTGATTGAATCATAATAAATTTCAACTTCAGTAACTCTAACACTTGCAGGCATACCATCTGAATAAAGGATCCAATCGTCTAAAAATGCATCTTTATAAAATACGCCTACTTCAGTACCAAGATATAATCCATTGTTACTGTTTGTGTAAAAAGCAATACTGTTGATTTGAAGGTTCGATAAACTCCCACTGATATTTGTCCATGTTAAACCTTTATCGCCTGATTTATAAATTCGTGTTTGTTGAGCCATATAAACAATATTCGAGTCGAGCGGATTTGTTTCAAGTGCGGTAATATTGTTGCTTGTTGGAAGGTTTCCTGTTAAAGTCGTCCATGAAACCTCTGCAGCTTTTGCATTATTGGTCATCCATAATTTGTTTCCGCTTGAGGTATAAAGGATATTTGTATTGGCTCTTGACTGTGACATCACATTCATATCACTGGTGCCCATTGTACTTATTTTCGTCCAATCGACACTGTTTGTACTTCCGGCCTTAATGTTTGTGCTCCTCCAAACATTTTTATAACCAATGAACATAATATTTCCATCATTATGATCAATCAGAAAAGGAGTTACCCAACCGCCACTTTCATTGATACCATTCACACCATTTCCTGCTATTCCACCTTGATTACTATGATTTCTAATGCGATCGATACTTCCATAATATATTGATCCATAAGCATATTGCCCATCTTTTGGATCATACGCACATTCCATTCCATCTCCACCGCCAACTGAAATCCAATTATCTGCAGTCATAGTCGATGTGCCATTGTCCTGATATCCGTTGATTACATTATCGCGATCCTGCAGACTTTGACCAATTTTATATGCCTGGCTGATAGACAAACCATTGGTTATTTCTGTCCAGTTAACACCAAGGTTTTCTGACCAGTAAATACCTCCATCATTTCCAGCAAATAATCTATCATTCAATGGATTAATTTCCAAAATATGCAAATCGGCATGCACTGACTGCACACCACAACCACCATACCAATGTGATCTGATTGCCCAGGTCATTCCACCATCTGTTGATTTGAAACAGTTGACGCCACCTCCATAAATAATATTTTCATCCGTTGGATCAACAGCCATGTCGAGGTCGTACCAAGCCTGACCGCCACTTCCACCAGTACAATCCCAACTCATGATGTTTGGTGAAGTTGAACGCTCGGTAAACGAAGTACCACCATCTGTTGAACGATATAATCCTTTAAAAGAATCACCATTGGTAATGAAAAAATATACCATTTCTGGATTTGCTGCTGTAACTCCAATAACGGCTCTTGCACCACCAGGAAGGCCATTTGAAATTGGAGTAAAATTATTTCCGTTATCTGTTGAACGATAGAAACCTCCACCGCTTGCTGCATAAACAACATTGACATCGCCAGGTTTGAAGATAATATCTTTAAAATTCCCACCTGCGGTTTTTGTCCAATTCAGGCCGGCATTTGTCGATTTATATATTCCGGTATTGGTTGCAGCTAACAAAATCTGATCATCTGAAGGATGCTGTATCATTCGCCCAACTATGGAATTACCCATTCCAGTATTCCATTTTTCAAAAGTAGCGCCACCATCAACACTACGCCAAACGCCTAATCCGGGAGCATCACCGGCGTCTCGGTCACCTGTTCCGATATAAATGATATCCGGATTTGTTTCGTCAACAATAATGGAAGAAACGCCAAGGGTAGGCATATAATCCGTTAGAACGGTCCAGTTTGCACCATGATCTTCCGTTTTCCACAAGCCACCTGCCGGAGCACCAATAAAAATAATATCCGGATTGGTTGGATGAAAGGCTATGGCAGCGATTCTACCCAGTCCACGATAGCCGTTGTAACCCGAAGGTACGGCATGAGGTCCAGATGAAGTCCATTCACCATCTGTATCCCGATTGAATGATTTACTGTTAGATAAAAAAGTATTATAGGCATCCATAGTCATATTTGGAGCCGGAATTTTACCTTCAGGTGAAACACGGAGTCCAGTCCAGTATTCCCATCTTTTAAACGGTTTATAACCACTTCCTTTGGTAATTTCACGATCTTGCCAATAGGTATTAAAGGCCCGAACGGTCTGATAATAATTTACATCCGGATTTTGCATCATTTCTATCCAATAAGGATAATTTGCGGTATCATTTACCTGAGCATGAGTAGATTGCACAGAATAAAATGACTGCATAACAATAAATAGAATTACAATTCCAGTAGATAATTTTTTCATAATAAATGTGGGTTTTTTTTGAAATAACAAGCCAATAAGATAAGACTTCACAAAAATAGAAAAAAACCTGAAAAAAAGGATATTATAGAGTGGTTTTACTAAATAATTATTAAGAAAACCAGATAATTGACCATTGTTGCGAATTTCGAGTTGAAAAATCCTCTTTTACCTAAAACTCTGAAGTAAAATGAAACCTGATATCCGGATATTTCTCTATGGAAACCTGCAAAGAATAAGGCGAATCGGCCAAAAACACATCGCGACCTTCTTTGTCAAAAGCCATATAAGTTGCTTTACGCATCTTGAAATCCTGTAACATAGCTTTATTTGTACTCGTAATCCAGGCTGTTTTGTGTAAAGTAATATGTTCATATCGACAGCTTGCGCCATATTCATGTAACAACCGATATTGGATAACTTCAAACTGCAAAGCGCCAACAGTTCCTATAATCTTCCTTCCAGTGGCTGAACCTGTAAATAATTGGGCAACACCTTCATCCGTCAGCTGATCAAGTCCCTTTGCCAATTGTTTTGATTTCATTGGATCAGCATTTTCAACATAGCGAAAAAGCTCTGGGGAAAAGCTTGGAATCCCTTTAAAATGAAGTATTTCACCCTCAGTAATTGAA
>CANNKD010000074.1 GCA_947505205.1 Bacteroidota bacterium
CCTCGGCCTTGGAATCGGCATTACATTTTCTTATATATTATTTATGCAGATTTCTACCGTTTTTGCAACTTATGGTAATCTAAATCCAGCTCTGGCCGCCTGGATGCCAAATATCATCTTTGCCGTTCTCGGAGTTTATCTCCTCAAGAATGCGCCAAAATAACCCATGAACAAAACCTTTATTCTACGTTCTGTTTCAAATATTAACCAAAAATTGTCTTATCATTTAAGGCAAATGGAAATGTTTTAGTTTTCAATTTCGAGTTATTATTTCTTCAACCACGTAATTCATCAACCTGATTTCGTAGATTTGTAGGAGAAATTTGCTCAATCGAAAAATATGGCATTGATTAATACCCTTGTATCATGGTTGATGAACAAAAGAATTCATCAGATAGAATTATTTATTAAATATCCACATGATGTTCAGGCAGAATGGTTTAGACGACTAATTGCTCAGGGGAAATATACCGAATGGGGAAAAGATTACGATTACAAGAGCATTCGAACCATTGATCATTATGCCGAACGTGTTCCGATTTCGACCTACGAAGATCTGAAACCATATATTGACCGCTTGAGAAATGGAGAACAAAATCTGCTGTGGCCCGAAGAAATAAAATGGTTTGCAAAATCTTCGGGAACGACGTCAAGCAAAAGCAAATACATTCCCGTAAGTACTTCATCTCTTGATGAATGCCATTTTAAAGGAGGCAAGGATATGCTTTCTTTGTACGTTCATAATTTTCCCGAAACAACGATATTTGATGGCAAAGGCCTCGTGATGGGTGGAAGCCACAACATCAGCGAAGTGAACAATGATTCGTATTATGACGGCGATTTGTCTGCCATCATCATTCAAAATCTACCATTTTGGGCTCAGTTTTTAAAAACTCCAAATCTTTCCATTGCCCTGATGGATGAATGGGAAACAAAGATTGACCGAATGGCGCGCGAAACGATGCATCACAATGTTACAAGCATTTCGGGTGTGCCATCATGGACTATGGTTTTGATCAAAAAGGTGCTTGAATTAACCGGAGCTGCTCATCTTTCTGAAGTTTGGCCAAATCTGGAAGTGTTTTTTCATGGTGGCGTTAACTTTGAACCATACCGCGAGCAATATCGTAACCTGATTCAATCTTCGAAGTTGACATTTATGGAGACATACAATGCTTC
Organism: Bacteroidota bacterium; assembly: GCA_947505205.1. Lineage (GTDB taxonomy): Bacteria > Bacteroidota > Bacteroidia > Bacteroidales > F082 > CAJBPB01. The sequence goes on from CANNKD010000074.1 coordinate 1,180, forward strand.
TGAGGGTTTCTTTGGAATTCAAGATCAGAAAGGTACCAATGAATTACTGCTAATGCTTGATTACGGCATCTATTATGAATTTATCCCGATGGAGAAATTTTTTGATGAAAAACCACAGACAATCCAACTCGATCAAGTGGAACTCAATCATAATTACGCACTTGTCATTACCACAAATGCCGGATTATGGCGCTATTTAATTGGTGATACCGTGGTGTTTACTTCTGTGAATCCATATCGGATAAAGATTACCGGAAGAACCAAGAATTTCATCAATGCTTTTGGCGAAGAATTGATTGTTGACAATGCCGAAAAGGCACTTGGCATTGCCTGTGGGAAATGTCAGGTAAATATCATCGATTATACAGCAGCGCCGTGCTACCAGTCAGATGGCGAGTCGGGTGCTCATGAATGGTTGATTGAATTTGAAAATAAATCTGTTAATATTGAATATTTTATCGAAACATTCGACAATGCCTTAAAATCGCTCAATTCTGATTATGAGGCTAAACGATATCAAAATATGATACTTCGGCCGCCCATAGTTCGGCAAATGCAATCAGGAACATTTTATAATTGGCTCAAAATCAATGGTAAACTCGGTGGCCAGAACAAAGTTCCGCGCCTTTCAAACAACCGTGATATCGTTGAACAAATATTATCATTGAAGATTCAGTCCTCGTAAATCGAAAACTTTAATAATTTAGCAGACTAAACTTTAACCACATGCATATTGCCATCGCCGGAAATATCGGTTCGGGTAAAACTACCCTAACACGCTTGTTATCAAAGCATTTCAACTGGACTCCCCACTACGAGGATGTTGAAAACAATCCATACCTGCATAGTTTTTATGAAGATATGCAACGCTGGTCCTTTAATCTGCAGGTATATTTCCTGAATTCACGGTTCAGGCAGGTGCTCGAAATACGCAATTCAGGCAAAACGATCGTCCAGGATCGCACGATATATGAAGATGCAAATATTTTTGCGCCCAACCTCCACTCGATGAATCTGATGTCGAGTCGAGATTTTGAAAACTATAGTTCACTGTTCGAATTGATGAGTAAATTTATTCAACCTCCTGATTTACTGATTTATCTGCGGGCATCTGTTCCAACATTGGTAAATCAGATTCAAAAGCGCGGCCGCGATTACGAAGCAAGCATCCGCATCGATTATTTAAAACTATTAAATGAACGCTACGAAGCATGGATTACGAAATATACGATCGGTAAAGTGCTCATTTTTGAAGTAGATGACATTGACCTCGAAAAACCGGAAGACCTTAGTTTTGTAATTGAAAAAGTGAATACAGAATTGTATGGGCTGTTTAATGGGTGAAAGGTTGAAAGGTTGAAGGGTTGATAAGTTTTAAGTTTATAGGTTGATGGGGTTTATAACACACAGATTATAAGGATATAACAGGTTTTAAAAATTATTTCCTTTGTAGCTTTGTGCCTTCTTTGTGGATTTTGTGTCATTTTTATAATGGGGTTGATGGGTTTATAATTTGTTAATGCGTCAATATGCTAATATTCAATGAATAACGTATTATTTTCTTCACTTCGGTTTTCTAAATTCCGGCTAATAATTCAAAATTAATTGAAAACACTCGGCATCATTCCTGCACGATTTGCTTCCACTAGATTTCCGGGGAAGCCACTTGCTTTGATTAATGGCAAAAGCATGATTCATCGGGTTTATGATCAGGTTTTAAAGGCATCTAAACTAAGTGATTTGGTTGTCGCAACAGATGATGAACGTATAATGCATGAAGTTTTATCTTTTCATGGAAATGTTGTCATGACAAGAGTAGATCACGTGAGCGGCACCGATCGTTGTTTTGAAGCTTTGTTGAAGCAACACAATGATTTTGATGCAGTTGTGAATATTCAGGGCGATGAACCTTTCATCAATCCGGAGCAGATTAATCAGGTTGTTTCGCTTCTCGAAAACGGACTAGCTGAAATTAGCACTCTCGTTTATAAAATTACAAAGGAAGAGGAACTTTTTAATCCCAATACAGTGAAGGCTGTTTTTGGTGAGTCAGGTAGAGCCGTGTATTTCAGTCGACATCCAATTCCTTTTTTACGGGGCTTTGAATCATCGCAATGGCTTAACAATCACGTTTTTTATAAACATCTGGGTATCTATGGCTATCTAAGTAATTGTCTGGAAAAGATCACGAAACTCGATCCATCACCACTCGAAAAAGCCGAATCGCTTGAACAATTGCGCTGGCTCGAAAATGGAATTCACATTGCTGTCGGGATTACTGAAGTTGAAAGTTTTGGAATTGATACACCGGCCGATCTTGAAAAAGTTATGAAACTTTTTACTTAAAAGTGCGTAAAAATTGTATCTTAGCAGCCACTTTTTGGTTTGCACCTTGATTTGAAGAGAAGAAAAAAATGAAAATTGCCCACTATATCAGCGATTTGCTTTACGAACACGAATGTGTAGTCATTCCGGGTTTAGGTGGTTTCATTTCAAAAGATCAGGCAGCGCAGATCAATCCGCTGAAACATCAGTTTAAACCGCCCTTTCGGGAAATCGTTTTCAACCCGCATTTGCGTGCCAATGATGGGCTTTTGCTTTCTGCGATCGCACAAAATGAAAATATTTCATATCAGGATGCCAAATCAAACCTCGATCGTTTTATTCACAAATGTATCGATGGGTTAAATACTGGCCGCAGGATTCATTTCAGAAATATTGGAAGTATTTATTATGCTGAAGATAAACAGATCATCTTTCAGGCAGATGAAAACCAAAATTATATGGCAAGTTCATTTGGTTTGAGCAGTTTTGTTTCTCCTTCCATTGAAAGAGATGGCATACCTGAGAAAATTGAAAACAGAATCTTCAGAAGAAATCAGGAAACTAAAGAACCAAAAGAAGTCCCTGTAAAAGAGAAAATTCAAAATACAAGAGCTACCAGCCGGGCTGAAATGAAGAAGAAAATGGTAGCCTCAAAAAGGCCAAATCCATATATGCGTCAGGTTTATTTTATTGCCGGATTGGTTATCTTTTTAGGAGTCAGTTGGACGTATATGCACCGATATCGGGTTGAATATTACTATAATACTTATGCAGGATTGGTTCCTTTCTTTTATGCCAGTCCGAATGATTATATGGCTGTAAACAGTGAGAAATATCCAATTTACCGAATTTTACCCAAGGTAATCGCAATTAGTTCCTTAGATAAAAGCCGTGCTGACAAAAAACCTGTCGTTGAAAATAATCTCGAGCCTGCATTGATTGAAGAAAAGATTGTTCAAAATACAGATCAAGATCAAGATACAGAGCAAGATACAAATACCTTCAATTATTTTCCTGATCAAATAGAGTCAGACACAAGTGCCGGGCAAAACACAGAGATTACTCAGGATCAGACTGTAGATCAGGATATTGAGCAGCCTAAAATTGAAAATATTGAACCTGTTGCCGAAGAAAAAGTTGAAGCAGAGGTGGTCATTACAAAGCCTCAAGGTCAGCAATATCTCATCATCGCCGGTGCTTTCCGCGAAAAAGCCAATGCAGAAAAACTCATCAACGACCTGAGAGCAAAAGGCTATTCAGCCGATTTTGCCGGGCAAAATAAAATTGGTCTTTGGATGGTCAGTATTGAGCGTTTCGACGAGCTAAATGAGGCCAAAGAAAGATTGATGTTAATCCGCAAAGAAGAAAGTGCGGATTATTGGATCCTCAAAGTGTAAAATCACAATCATATTATCGTGGGAAGAAAGAAAAAACTCATTCATTTTGCCGAAAATGACACATTCGACAATTTGTTCCAGTTTGGTTTTGAAGAAATTACAAAAACAGGATTTCCGCTGAAAGGCAACTGGCACAAAGATTTTTTTCACAACGATCACCCGATAGTTCTTGAACTTGGCTGCGGGAAAGGCGAATATACTGTTGGCTTGGCCCGAAATAATCCTCAAAAAAATTTTATTGGAATCGACATCAAAGGAGCGCGGTTGTGGCGTGGTTTAAATACCGCCAAGGATGAATCCCTTGCCAATGTTGCCTTCATCCGTTCGCGTATCGAAATGATTGAGCATTATTTCTCAACCGACGAAGTAAGTGAAATCTGGATCACTTTCCCCGATCCTCAACCTCGGAAAACGCGCGAAAGAAAACGGCTTACCTCGCCATGGTTTCTGGCAAAATATAAACTTTTTTTACTTAAGGATGGCATCATTCATCTGAAAACGGATAGCGATTTGATGTATGAATATACCTGTGAAATGATTGAAAATGAGCAACATATTGCTTTATTTTCAACCAATGATCTATATGCCACAGCTGAGCCAATGGATGTAAAAAACATTCGGACATTTTACGAACAGCGATGGTTAAATGAAGGTTTGACGATAAAATATGTTGCTTTTCGACTGAAAAATGAGTGACAAAGATAATTTCTTCAAACGTGTACTCGAAGTCGCGCAACTTGTCCCTTACGGAAAAGTTACAACTTATGGTAACATTGCAGCTTATCTTGGTTCAAAAGGTTCAGCACGGATGGTTGGTTGGGCGATGAACCAATCGCACCACAGTAAAACACCTGTTCCTGCACATCGTGTCGTAAACCGCAACGGGATGTTAACGGGGAAACACCATTTCGGAAGCCCAAACTTGATGCAGGAATTGCTTGAAAATGAAGGTTTTATAATCGAACACAATCAGATTGTGAACTTTAAGGAAAACTTATGGGATCCTGAAAAAATGAGTTCAGAGTGAACTAAAATGAGTTCGGAGTGAGCTACCTGCCAGGCTGCGCCAGCAGACAGGAAGTAAGCTAAAGTGAGCTAAAGTTATTAAAAGATTAATAATCATTGTTTTAGGTTTTGTCAATTTTTAAAAAATGGCGAAAAGTTTGTTATAACTCCGAACTTTAGCTCACTCGAAACTTCTCAGGTCGAGCCTCTTACAACCAATTTTGTCTTAATCACTTTTTTAACAGGCTTAAATTCAGATATATCCTCATCCTCTTTCAGGCGTCTGAGCAATTGCAAACAGGCTTCACGGCCAAGTTCAAAACCAAACTGATCGACTGAAGTAAGTTCGGGTTCAATAAGTGCAGATGACTTGCTGTTTTCAAAGCCAACTACTTTCACATCCTGTGGTACTTTTAATCCTAACTCAACTGCGGCTTTGATGATGGCAATGGCCGACATATCGTTCACGGCAAAGAATCCGTCCGGACGATCTGCATTACGTAAAATATCATGAGCTGCTTTTTTTGAAGAATCAAAAGTATCGGCCAACACAACCAATGCCGGATTATAGGCAATATCATGTTTGAGCAGTGCGTCGTGGTAACCCGATAATCGGCTTCGACCAATGGCAAGTGACTGAGGTGCAGCGAAATGTGCGATTCGTTTGCATCCTTTTTCAATCAGATGGTTTACGGCAATGAATGCACCCTGATAATCGTCGGCAACTACCTGATCGGCTTGTAATTCCTCGGTCACACGATCGAAAAACACAACCGGTATTTCATTATCGATCAATCTTTGAAAATGGCTGAAATCGCGGGTTTCTTTCGAGAATGAAACCAAAACGCCATCCACACGGTTCGTAAGCACAGCTTGCGTATTGATCACCTCACGTTTATATGACTCATTCGATTGAAAAACCATCACGCTGTAATCATTTTTATAAGCTACCTCCTCAATTCCATTGATGATGGCCGAAAAGAAATAGTGTTCAATCTCGGGAATGATTAAACCTATGGTTCGTGTTGAATTATTTCGCAGATTTAACGCGATCCGATTTGGCCGATAACCTAATAAACTAGCCAATTCTTTCACTGCCACCCTTGTTTTAGGACTTATATCAGGATGATCTTTAAGCGCTCTTGAAACCGTGGAGGTGGATAATCCCAACTTAACAGCAATATCTTTAATGGTTATCTGGTGCTTCATGGATTAAGATTAATAAAATCAAAACATTTAGTTTAAAGTGTCGTACAAAATATGGCTTGTGTTCATTTAATAACAAGATTTTCAAAAAACGAATACCGGAAATGTTACATAAGGCATATACAGCAAGCATTTTCTTCGATTTATTCCCGGATAAAAGTTTCAAAAATGTCTAAAAATGAATTCAATCAGAGATTAAAATTAGTAAAAAATCATGACAATAATCACAAAAATAATGCATGTGCGAAATATTTCAACCGATTGCAGTAATTTATTGCTTTAATATGACTACTTTTGAATTAATGATTGTTAACAATTCATTAGCTTTGTCCTAATGAATTTCTGTGAACAGTATTATTTTGAAACTATATGAAGATTGAAAATTTCACCAACAAAATAAATAACAATAAAAATTACTAAAAGTATGAACAGATTTCTACAAAAGATTTTACCCTTTTTGGTTGTATTGTTTGCTTTTTCGGCGGCAATCGGACAAACCGGGACTATCTCCGGTATTGTCAAGGACAAATCGACCGGCGAAACATTGCCCGGGGCGAATGTGATTATTAAGGGAACGATTACAGGCGGTGTCACTGATTTCGATGGCCGTTATGTAATCGAAAAAGTTACAGCAGGAAACGTTGAAGTTGAAGCCAGTTTTATTGGCTATGTGGCTCAACCAATAAAAGTTACAGTAGTTGCTGGTCAAACTGCAACCATTAATTTCAACCTCGCTACGGATGCTATCGCGTTGGCAGAAACAGTGGTGATTGGCTACGGTATTCAGAAAAAAAGTGACCGTACAGGAGCTGTTTCCAACATTACCTCAGCTGAGTTGAATCAGGGTGTTTTGACTGATCCTGTTCAAGGTATTCAGGGAAAAATCGCCGGTGTTTTGGTTTCTAAAAAAGGTGGTGACCCGAATGCGGGTTACGATATCAAAATCCGCGGTTCCTCTACCTTGTCAACTTCAACAAGTCCGTTGTATGTGGTTGATGGTGTTCCGGGTGTTGATCCAACCACTATCGCTTCTGAAGATATTGAGTCATTCAATGTATTGAAAGATGCTTCTTCATCAGCTATTTACGGATCTCGTGGTTCAAATGGTGTAATTATCATTACTACCAAAAGAGGAAAAGACGGCAAAGGAAAAACTCAGGTTGATTTCAATACCTATTTATCGATGGATAATGTCGCTAACCGCCTTGATTTACTAAACGCCACGCAGGTTAGAGATTATGTCAAAAAAAACAACATCAATTTTAGTGATGGTGGAGCTAATACAGACTGGCAGGATGAAATTTTCAGACAAGGTACTTCGAAAAACTACGCTTTATCTGTATCGGGTGGAGATAAAAACTCTTCTTTCCGTACTTCACTTTCTCACCAGGATTTTACCGGTGCGGTAATCGGAACTCAAAAAGTACGAACAATTGGTCGTGTAAATGTTGATCAAAAAGCTTTTGACGATAAATTGACCATTTCGGCCGGAATTTCGGGTACCTTCGAAAATAATGATTATATCGATTATGGTGGTAACGGACCAAATGATGTGCTTTATCAGGCATATCAACGTAATCCTACTGATCCAGTGTATGATACAAATGGTCAATATTATGAAATTGAACGTGAATTTCAATACTATAATCCGGTTGCAATCGTGAATGAAATTCAAAATGAACGTTCAGCAAAACGTTTCTTTGGTTTTTTCAAAGCTGATCTTGACATTTACAAAGGTTTTTCGGCCGGTATCAATCTGGCTTACACACGCGACGATTATGAAAGCTTTTATTTTGAACCAACTACCTTGCGCTTAGGCAAGCATGAAGGTTTTGCTAAACGGCAGTATAATAACAATGACACAAAAATCCTGGAAACTACTTTGCGTTATGTTAAAGAATTTAATAGACATAACATTAACTTAGTGGGTGGTTATTCATTTCAGGAAGACGGTAATACGGGATTTTTTGCCCAGGGTAAAGCCCCTTTCGTCAACAATGTCGAATCAAATGACCTTTCGCTTATGCAAAATGTAGTGGCGGGAGATGTCAAATCATGGAAAGGTGAAAACCGTTTAATTTCATTTTTTGGTCGTGGTATTTATAATTTCGATTCAAAGTATTTTTTCACGGCAACGATTCGTCGTGATGGTTCATCCAAATTTGGAGAAAATAATAAATGGGGCTGGTTTCCATCAGCTTCTGCCATGTGGAATATCACAAATGAAGATTTTCTGAAGGAAGTTGATTTCGTTTCAGCATTGAAACTGCGCGTTGGTTATGGAATCACAGGAAACCAGGAAATTGGCAATTACAATGGATTAGAGTATTATCAGGCAGCTGGTAATACCATCAATTTCGAAACAGGAGAGCCTGCGATCCTTATGCAGTTTGCTCATTCAGCGAATCCAAATATTAAATGGGAAGAAAATTCCGAGTTAAATATCGGCCTTGATTATGGTTTTTTCAATGATAAAATCTCAGGATCTATTGATTACTTCCAGAAAAAAACCTACGATTTGTTAGGCCAATATTCTGTTCCTGTTCCTCCATATCCGGTTGATAAAATCTATGCTAATGTTGGAGAATTCAAGGTAAATGGTGTGGAAATCTCTGTTCAGGCTTATCCGGTACGCAACAAAAACCTCGATTGGAAAACCTCAGTTGTATTTTCGAGCTACAAACAAGACGTTGTTTCGTTATCGAACGACGAATTCAAAATGGAAGAATTGCATGAAGGCTGGTTGTCTGGTCGTGGATTGGTTGGCGATTTAAACTGGACGCAAATCGTAAAACCGGGTATGTCGTTAGGTACCTGGTATATGCCTGAATATGCCGGATTATCTTCTGATGGTAAGTTTCTATTCTACACTGCCTCAGGTGGTGTAACGCGTGAACTTGATAAAGCCGAACGACGTAATGTTGGATCAGCACAACCAAAATTTGAATTGGGATGGTCGAACTACTTTACTTTTTATAAAGATTTTGACGCCAGTTTTGCATTTCGTGGTGTATTTGGTTACAAGGTGTTCAATACCACCAAGTTGATTTTTGGAAACCCAACCTGGTTGCCAAATATCAATGTATTGCAGACTGCCTTGGATGAAGAAGCCCGCGGCTTAACCGATGATCCGAAATTAAGCAGTTACTATCTCGAAGATGGAACTTTCATTCGTTTGGAAAACGTCAGTATCGGATACAACATCAAAAATATCAAAGTAATCAAAAATATTCGCATTTATTTCGCTTCAAACAACTTGCTTACATTCACAAAGTACAGCGGTGTTGACCCTGAAATATCACCATCCGGATTATCATTTGGACTCGATCAGTACAATGTTTATCCTAAAACACGTACGTTCACTTTTGGTTTAAATGTTACATTATAAAAAAAGGAAATAGCCATGAAAAAAATATTAATCGTACTCATCGCAATAATGGCCATTCAAACGGCCTGTACAAAACTTGACACAGTCATCTATGACAAAGTTTTGCCTTCGGACTATGTTGCCGATCCCGTTTTGAAAATGAGCCCCATTTACGCACCAATGCGTGAATTTCTTGACAATGGTTGCTGGTGGTTTGCTCAGGAGCTAACCGCAGATGCCATGTGCCCTCCAACACGTGCCAATGACTGGGACGATGGCGGAAAATGGCGTATCTTACATACACACGAATGGAATAATGAAACCGAAACGGTAAATTCGATGTGGAGTCGTTACTACAACGGAGCTGTTGAAGCCAATAAATTCATCGAAGAGATGGAAGCTTACGATCCGGCACCTGAAATTTTACAAGGTATCGCTAAAGGAAAAATTTTACGTGCCTATTATTATTATCTGTTGATTGATAACTACAAGGATGTTCCTTATGTGACAACCTATCTGAACTCACCAACGAATCCGTTTAGGAATTACAGAGCTGATATTTTCAATGCACTGGTAAAAGAAGTTGAAGATAATGCAATATTACTTCCGCTTACAATCACCACAAAAACCGGTGTTACCAAGGGAATGGCTTATTCATTGTTAGCAAAATTGTATATCAATGCCGAAGTTTATACAGGCACTCCGCAATGGGCAAAAGCTGAACAAGCTTGCGACAGCGTGATTGGTTTGGGAGCTTATGATTTAGAAACATTGCCTTTAAAGCCATTTGTTACCGACAATGCAGCTTCTAATGAGAATATTTTCATTATTCCTTACAACGAAAATACCTATAAAGGTTTCAACCTGCACATGCGCACCCTGCATTACAACAGCAATCTCACTTTTGACATGACCGTTGGACCATGGAATGGTTTTGCAGCGATGGAAGCTTTTTACAATTCTTATGAAGACAGTGATTTACGTAAAGCTTCTTTCCTTGTTGGGCAGCAATATGCGTCAACCGGTGAAGAAATTATCGATGTGGGAGCCGATAATACAAAACTTGTATTTACACCACATATTCCTGCTTTGCAAATGGATGCCGCTACCTATACACTTCCGGAAATTCGTATGTCGGGCGTTCGCGCTGTTAAATTTGAAGTAAAAATGGGTGCTTCCGACAATTTAAGCAACCAGTTTCCGTTATTCAGGTATGCAGATATCTTACTTATGAAAGCTGAATGTCAGATAAGACAGGGTGGCAATGGCGACGATTTGATAAATCTGTTCCGTGCCAGAGCTGGTGTACCTAATATGTCGGGTGCTACACTTGATGATCTGTTGGCTGAACGCGGCCGTGAAATGTTTTACGAAGGTCATCGCCGTCAGGACCTGATCCGTTTTGGAAAATTTAACAATGCATGGTGGGAAAAAGCCGTATCTTCGCCAGATAGAAATACATTTCCAACTCCAAAATGGGCTATTGATGCAAATCCAAACTTAGCTTCCGATCCGGTTGCTATCAGTAAATAATCAAATAAACACTTATTCACTAATTTAAAATTAACTATTCTATGAAAAAAAATGCAATGAGCAAATTACTTCAGATCTTCGGCCTCTTCCTCCTCTTGGGAGTAGTCATGGTTTCATGTAAAGACGATCCGGAACCAACTCCAACTCCAACTGTTGAAGATGGTACTTACATTAAAGGAGCTGGTACAGCACTTACTGATTTCGACATCAAAGGTTTGATGAAAGTTACCCGTAACGAAGTAAACCAAACAGACCGTGCCACTTTATTAGACATTTTTGTTGCCGTTAAAGCCGGTGCAGATGGATTCAATATCGTGGTTGTTAACGGTACTACCCAAACAACTTATGGTCCAGGTGCTAACTTTGGTGTAGTAGCTGAAGCTGACCGTAATGTTGACGAACCAAAGCTTGATTTCCAACGCGGAGGTTATGTTGCAACTGCAACTCCTTTCACAGTTCCTGCTGATGGATTGTATCATGTTGTTATTGATACCGAACTTGGAATCTGTGCAATTGTTCCTGTTCAATACTGGGGATTGATTGGTGCTGCAACTCCAGGTGGCTGGGGTGGCGATACACAAATCACTGCCGGTGGTTTTGATCTGAACACCATGACTTTTGAAGTTACTGATGTTACCATGACCAAAGCTGACTACAAATTCCGTTACTCAGGTGGCTGGAAAGTAATTATGGATGCTGAGGTTGATCTCGGTGGAGGTGTCCTTGGCGTTAAGTTTAATACAAACTTCGGTGGTGCTGTTGAAGCCCTTGTTCCAGGTGGTGCAAATATTGCTAATGCCGTAACAGGTAAATATACCGCTAAATTGGTTTGGACCTTAGGTTCAGGCTATGTAGCTACCATGACCAAAACAGGTGATCTCGATTTAACTGACTATACCACAACTGAACTTGGTTTAATTGGTAATGGTTTAATGGTTGACGGTGTTGCAAGTGACTGGAATACTACTCTATGGGTAAGTACTCCTACAGTAACAAACGAAACTACCTACACATGGACTTACAATGGTGTAAATGTTGATCCAGCAGGTTCATTCAAAATCAGAGAAGGACAAACATGGGATAACAAATCATTCGGATATCCACAAGTTGTTATGGCCGGAACTTCAGCCGACAAATTTGGCACAAACACTGATGGTAACTTCGTTCCTACAGAAGCCGGTAAATATGATATCGTTTTCGAAATTAATGCTGTAACTGATGTTTACACATTTACCGTTAATCCAGCCGGTGCCGCACCTGAAATGTATATGTTAGGTGATGGTTGCGCTGCAGGTTGGGACAATACCGCTGCTCTTCCAATGATCGGAACAGGTGGTATTTATCATATTACAACTACTCTTACAGCTGGTTTGAGCATCAAATTTATTGAAATCTTAGGCACATGGGAACCAATGTATGGTTATGCTGCCGGTACTCCTGAAGTTGGAACTTTGGCTTATCGTGCCGTTGGAGCTCCTGACGTTCCAAACATGACAACGCCTGCAACCACTGGTATGTATGTTGTAACAATAAACACAAACGACCTTACTTATTCAGTCTCTCCTGCATTGTATATGTTAGGTGATGGTTGTGGAGCAGGTTGGGACAACACAAAAGCACTTCCATTAATGGGAGGCGTTAATGGTGTTTATACCATTACAACAGACTTAGGTGCTGCCTTATCTATCAAATTTATCACTACATTAGGTGCTTGGGAACCAATGTATGGTACCGCTGCAGGTGCTGTACCTGAAAGTGGTACTTTAGTTTACCGTGCAGTAGGTGATCCTGATCCTGCAAATATTCCTACACCTGCAGCTGCTGGTTTATATACAGTAACTGCTGATATTACGAATCTAACTTATACCATTGCTGCAAAATAATATTGCTGCAATGCATATTTAAAAAGGCTGAATCGTAAGATTCAGCCTTTTTTTTATGAGTTACCCAATGATGAAATAAATCCCGTTCGGCGTAGTTTTCAACTACATCGTTGATATATAGCGTTTTCTGTTCTCTGATGCAGATTTGCGATCTGCACCCATACTCATCCGTTGATTACACTATTGAGCATATAATACGCATGCAAATCTAATCATGTGCACAACGAAAACTAATCCTGCAACCGATAGAAATCAGATAATTGCAGATGAATGACCTTTCTGAAACGATCGCCATAAAAAGCATTATCTTTGAGGATAGAAATACGTATTCTCATTTCCCGTAAAAAAATCCATTATGAAAATTAAATTTCTGGGTGCAGCCCGCGAGGTAACCGGCAGCAAGCATTTGGTAACAACAGCACATGGTAAAAAAATAATGCTCGATTGTGGTGCGTTTCAAGGTAAAGGTTTGGAAACCGACAGCATGAACCGCAATCCGGGTGTTGTCCCAGCCGAAATAGACCACATTATTCTGTCGCATGCGCACATCGATCATTCAGGCATGATTCCCTATTTTTATAAAAATGGTTTCCGTGGCTCGGTTATCTGTACTTCTGCAACACGCGATTTGTGTGCTATCATGCTTTCCGATAGTGGTTTTATACAGGAACACGATACACTTTGGTTTAATAAAAAACGCGCCCGAAAAGGATTGCCGCCTGTTGAACCCATTTATACACAACAGGATGCTGTGAAATGTATGGAACTTTTTATCGGCGTGGCGTATAACCGGAAACTTCAGATTGATAAGTTTACAAAAGTCAAATTCACCAATTCAGGTCATATGCTTGGTAGTAGTATGGTGTTACTGGAAGTGGAAGAAGGTGAAAACCATATTCGGTTAGGCTACACCGGCGATATCGGACGACCACATAATTACATCTTGCGTCCGCCTGATGTTTTTCCGCAATGTGATTACTTGATAACGGAATCAACATATGGCGATCGGCTTCATATTGACAAATCCGGTGCCGAAAATGAATTATTGACAATTGTAAAACATACGTGTGTCGAGAAAAAGGGAAAATTGATTATTCCTTCCTTTGCCATTGGCCGGACACAGGAATTGGTACATGTGTTGAATAATTTTTACAATGAAGGTTTACTCCCCAAAATCCCAATCTATGTTGATAGTCCCTTAGCCGTGAATGCAACTGATATTTTCAGGATGCATCCCGAATGTTTCAATAAAGAAGTGATTGAAGAGATGCAAACCGATGATGATCCTTTCGGCTTTGGCGGTTTACACTACATTAAAAGTGCTGAAGAATCAAAAAAACTCAACAGTAAAAAAGAACCGTGCGTGATCATTTCAGCTTCGGGCATGATGGAGGCCGGACGGATCAAACACCATTTAGCCAACAATATTGAAAATGAAAACAATTCTATTTTAATTGTGGGCTATTGTGCGCCAACAACGCTTGGAGCCCGCATCACACGCGGGGAAACCGAAATCTCGATATTTGGCGTTCCTCATCCTGTTAAGGCTGAAGTTTTTAAAATAGATGCTTTCAGCGGTCATGGCGATTACAATGAAATGGTGGATTA
>CANNKD010000075.1 GCA_947505205.1 Bacteroidota bacterium
TCAGTTAAAGACCAAAACTGCTTTCGAATTAGCCAAACATATCACAACATCCATTGCCATTGTTGCCGATTTAAAGGAAGACGACAGTCCGGAAGGCATCCAACGTATTGAAAATGTGGAGAGTTTACTGAATGCGATCATGGAATTCTCGGAGAAAGAACCGGACGTGGATATTGAAACGGGCGAAGCGATCAAGGAAAATACCCTAACCGGATTTATGCAGGACGTTGCCTTGCTTACTGATGCTGACAACGATAAAGATGACAATGCCGACAAAGTGCTGATGATGACGATTCATGCTGCCAAAGGACTCGAATTTCCATACATATATATAGTAGGTGTTGAAGAAAATCTTTTTCCTTCGGTTCAATCATTGGGAACAAGAGCAGAATTGGAGGAAGAAAGGCGGCTTTTTTATGTCGCCATCACCCGAGCCGAAGTAAAACTTACCATCAGCTATGCCGAAAGCCGATTTCGCTGGGGAACTCCAACCATGTGTGAACCAAGTCGTTTCATCGAAGAGATAGATCAGAGTTACATCGAAAAACCACGAAAGAAAATTTCATTTCAGGAAAATAAACCTTATTCATCATCGGCATCTCAAAAGCCACTTACAAATCTCAAAAGACTTGAGAAAGAACCTCAGGCACCTTTCGAATCAATAGAATCGGCTTCACCCGATGAGCTGAAAGAAGGAATGACTGTGTTGCATCAGAAATTTGGTCAGGGAAAAATAACTGAAATTGATGGCACTGGTGCCAGCAAAAAAGCAACGGTGAAATTTGCAGCTGTCGGATCAAAACAATTAATTCTGAAGTTTGCCAAACTGACAATTATCAACGAGAACTAAGAAAATAAGTTATTTTTGCAAACTGATTACCACGAAAGATTAACAATTTGCTATTTGCAATCGTGAAAAATGCCCATTTACAAATACAAACACCATAAATATGATGGAGTACAATACCACACGAACCATGATGCTCATTCCTGAGTATGGTCGGAATATTCAAAATATGATTTCCTTGCTGCCAAGCATCGAAGACCGGCAGAAACGAACAAAAGCGGCTTATTTTATCATCAATGTGATGGCACAATTGAGCCAACAAAAGGATTCTGCCGATTTCAAACAAAAACTTTGGGATCATCTCCATATTATATCAGAGTTCAAACTCGATGTTGACAGTCCATTTCCTCCGCCATCCATTGAAAAGCTTAAGCGGAAACCTACTATGATTTCATACAGCACAAACCGTATTAAATATGGCCATTACGGTCAGCATGTGCTTAATATGATTAAAAAAGCTGTCGAATTTGAAGAAGGCGAAGAGAAAGATGCTCTTGTAAATGCATTGGCCAATTATATGAAAAAATCGTTCCTTACATGGAACAGAGACTCGGTGAATGATGGCACAATTGCAGCAAATTTAAACGAACTGTCAAAGGGACAAATAACTATTTCAGACGAATCAAAACTTACGCCAACAAACGAAATCCTCGCACGAAACAACATCGTCACTACAAACATCAATAAGAAAAAGAAATTCGTTCCTCGCGGAGATAACCAAAGGGGAAGCGGCGGTTTCCAGAGAAAAAACCCAAGATTCAGTAAATAGAAAGTGAAGAGTTCTGCAGCTTCGCTGCGAGTCCCGGATTCTCGAATCCGTGGATTCGGAATATGTTCGGCAAAGTGCGGCATGAAAAATGAAAAGTGAAAAGCAAAATGGGATCGTTCAAAATTATTGGCGGAAAACAATTATCAGGTGAGATCACTCCTCAAGGTGCTAAAAATGAGGCGCTTCAAATATTGTGTGCCTGTTTACTTACTTCCGAAAAAATTGAAATTCACAACCTTCCTGATATAAGCGACGTAAATAATTTGATCGACTTATTAAGTGGTTTAGGTGTGAATACTGAACGAATCAGCACATCACAAGTCACTTTGCAAGCCAATAATATCAACCTCGAATACCTAAAAACCAAAGAATTTCGCAAAAAAGCATCCAGTTTACGTGGAAGCATCATGATACTTGGGCCGCTGATGGCACGATTTGGGTACGCTTACCTGCCTCATCCGGGTGGCGATAAAATCGGAAGGCGTCGCCTCGACACACATTTCATTGGTTTACAGAAACTTGGAGTTGAATTTAAAACAAATGATGATGACAATATGTATTCCTTCACAACCCGCGA
Organism: Bacteroidota bacterium; assembly: GCA_947505205.1. Lineage (GTDB taxonomy): Bacteria > Bacteroidota > Bacteroidia > Bacteroidales > F082 > CAJBPB01. Next base: position 2,194 of record CANNKD010000075.1, read on the forward strand.
AAACGGTTTGAAAGGCGCATATATGTTGTTGGACGAAGCATCAGTGACAGGCACAGCCAATGTTTTAATGGCGGCAGTGCTGGCTCACGGAACAACGACCATTTTCAATGCCGCCTGCGAGCCTTATGTGGTTCAATTGTGCAAATTATTGATTCGCATGGGTGCAAAAATCGAAGGAGTTGGTTCTAATCTACTTACCATACAGGGTGTTAGCATATTAAACGGCACAAGTCACACCATGCTTTCCGATATGATTGAAGTTGGTAGCTTCATCGGATTGGCAGCCATGACAGGGTCAGCAATAACGATAAAAAACGCCGGCGTTGAGCATTTGGGAATCATACCGGATGTTTTCAGGAAACTGGGAATCAAAATGCATATCTCAGGTGATGATATTTTCATTCCGGCACAGGAGCAATACGAGGTAGAAACCTTTATGGACGGCGGCATCATGACCATTGCCGACGCTCCCTGGCCTGGTTTTACTCCCGACTTAATAAGTATTGTGCTGGTTGTTGCTATTCAGGCAAAAGGAACAGTACTTATTCATCAGAAAATGTTTGAGAGCCGCTTGTATTTTACTGATAAACTGATTGATATGGGTGCACAAATCATTTTGTGCGATCCACATCGTGCAAATATTATCGGTCTTAACCATCAGCATACATTGCGCGGAATCAGAATGAGTTCGCCAGATATCAGAGCAGGTGTTGCCTTGCTTATTGCCGCATTATCAGCCAAAGGAACCAGCATTATCGACAATATCGATCAGATCGACAGAGGCTATCAGCAAATAGATGTGCGCCTGCAACAACTCGGGGCATCGATCGAACGCATTGATTAGTCACTAAAAACTTTATTAACTGTCATTTTGTCAACCAATCGATTGATGGCAAAAAATTTGATGGTAGCATCTTAAAATAATAACAAAAATTATGCAAGAGGAAACTCAGGAAACTCAGGAAAATGAGCCAATTGATATTGAAGATGTTCATTTTGAGGAAAATAGCTCATCCAAAACTGAAACCCACGTGAAAGATAAGAAAAAAGGCAAAAAAGACGCGAAAATTGAAGAGGAATTATTAGAATGCAACCAAAAAGTTGCCGATTTGAATGACAAATATTTACGCCTGTTTTCGGATTTCGACAACTTCAGAAAACGTAAATCACTCGAAATAATTGAAATCAGAAAAACAGCCGCCGAAGACCTGATTTTAAGTTTACTCAATGTTGTGGATGATTTTGAAAGAGCTATCACATTATTGTCAAATCTCGAGCAAAAAGACGCTTTTGAAGAAGGTACTATGTTGATTTACAATAAATTAATCAATATTTTGAAACAACAAGGATTAGAAGAGATCGATGCCCTGAAACAAGATTTCAATACCGATTTTCACGAAGCAATCACAAATATTCCTGTTGATGACGATATGAAAGGAAAAGTATTCGATGTGGTTCAAAAAGGATATCTGTTGAACGGAAAAGTGATCAGGTTTGCAAAAGTTGTTGTAGGAAGCTAATTAATTGACAATTGATAATTGAGGATTAGATAAATGCCAGATGTTTTGAATTAGATAGTGATCAAAATGCGACGATATTGATTGCATTATGTTCGTTTTAATCTAAAGAATTAAAAAAAATAAACGATTTGTTTTCACTTTCAGCGATGGCTGGAGTCAGAATTCAATAAAAATAAAAATCCGGAAATGACAAAAAGAGATTATTACGAGATACTCGAAATCGACCGCAACGCAACCGAGGCTGACATCAAAAAAGCATATCGTAAACAAGCTATCAGGTTTCATCCAGATAAAAACCCGCATGACCATTCGGCCGAAGATAAGTTTAAAGAAGCAGCTGAGGCTTACGAGATTTTAAGTAACCCTGACAAACGTGCACGTTACGATCGGTATGGCCATCAAGGTGTTGCAGGTGCTTCCGGAGGCGGTTTCAGTGGCGGAGGCATGTCGATGGATGATATTTTTAGTCAGTTTGGAGATATTTTCGGAGGTGCTTTTGGTGGTGGTTTTGGTGGCCAATCGCGTGGTCGCAGAGTTAATAAAGGCTCAAATCTTCGTGTGAAAGTCCGCTTGAACCTTCATGACATCGCACATGGCGTTGAAAAGAAGATAAAAGTAAATAAATATGTTTCCTGCAGCCACTGTAGTGGTTCAGGTGCCGAACACGGCGGCTCACACACAACTTGTTCCACTTGTCGTGGCTCGGGTCAGGTTACCCGCGTTACGAATACTTTTCTGGGTCAGATGCAAACCAGTTCTACCTGTCCAACTTGCGGAGGCGATGGCAAAATCATCACTAAAAAATGTATTCCTTGTCAGGGACACGGCGTTGTGCAGGAAGAAGAAATCATTTCCTTGAATATTCCTGCCGGAGTTGCAGAAGGCATGCAGCTTTCAGTGAGCGGAAAAGGTAATGCAGGTGCGCGTGGAGGAATCCCTGGCGATATGATTGTGTTGATAGAAGAAGAAAGACATGAAGACCTGTTACGTGATGATAACAACTTGATTCACAATTTATTCATAAGCTTTACGGATGCAGCACTTGGCACGAAACTCGAGGTTCCTACCGTTGACGGGAAAGTCCGCATCACGATTGAACCCGGAACGCAACCCGGAAAAGTACTTCGATTGAAAGGCAAAGGTCTGCCAACAGTCAATTCTTACGGAACAGGCGATTTATTGATAAACATCAATGTCTGGGTTCCAAAAAAACTATCAAGTGAGGAAAAAGCGATGATTGAAAAAATGGCAGACTCTTCAAACTTTAAGCCAAATCCGAGTGCGTCGGAAAAGAACTTCTCAGATCGTTTAAAAGATTTATTCCATTAGAATGCAATTTATTGACATACAGAATGTAACGAAAGCTTATGCCAATCATTTGGCACTTGATTCGGTGAGTCTTAGCGTTCCAAAACAGTCCATTTATGGTTTGCTTGGACCAAATGGAGCCGGCAAAACATCCTTAATACGCATCATCAATCAAATAACCGCACCTGATTCCGGTGAAGTATTCTTTGATGGCGAAAAACTTCAGCCACATCATATAGCTCATATTGGCTATTTACCTGAGGAAAGAGGTTTGTACAAAAAAATGAAAGTCGGTGAGCAAGCACTGTATCTTGCACAACTAAAGGGAGTTGACCGCAAAACGGCGGAGAGAAAATTGAAATTCTGGTTCGAACGTTTCGAAATCATGGCTTGGTGGAACCGCAAAGTTGAAGAGCTAAGCAAAGGAATGCAACAAAAGATTCAGTTTGTGGTAACTGTAATTCACGAACCCAGGTTACTTATCTTTGACGAACCTTTCAGTGGCTTCGATCCTATCAATGTCAATTTGTTGAAGGAAGAAATTCTGCGATTGAAAAATGAAGGCGCAACAATCATCTTTTCAACGCACAACATGTCTTCCGTTGAAGAACTCTGCGACAATATCGCGCTCATCAACAACGGAAAAAAAATCCTCGAAGGAAGCGTGAAATCAATCAAACAACAATTCAGAACCAATACTTTTGAGGCGCATTTAACCGAAGTGTCGAGTGATTTTGGCTTAAATCTTCCTGCCGGATTCAATAGTTTAAGTCAAATTAAACAAGAAAATGGAGAACTTTCGGTCGTTTTTCAATGTGAAAGCCATGTGAAAGCGAACGATTTACTAAACTTCCTTTTGCCTTACGGACAAATCGTTTCACACAGAGAAATATTGCCTACGATGAATGAAATATTCGTTCAACAAATTGAATCACAGAAGATTAAAAATTAGTACATGAATAAAACTTTGCTAATTCTTAAACGTGAATATCTGACAAGGGTAAAAAAACCAAGTTTCATTATCATGACAATCTTGGGTCCGCTGCTCATGGCATTGCTGATGGTTGTCCCGATTTTTTTAGCTACACTTTCCGATTCGGGGATTAAAGAAGTAGCTGTACTCGACGAAACCGATTGGTTCAGCGGCAAGCTTGAAAACGACGAAAATTACACATTTAAAATTGTTGACAACAAGCTCGATACATTGAAAAAGAAGGTTTTAAAAGGAGAATTTTATGCTTTGTTATATATTCCACAACCCGAATTAAATATTCCGGTGAATGCGGTATTATTTAGTGCAAAACAGACTTCACTCACATTAAAATCATACATTCACAACACGCTTAAAACAGAAGTCGAAAACCGAAAACTGCTCTCATCAGGCATTGATCCTGAAGTGATTAAATCGTCAAAGACTAATTTTAACATTCAAACAATCAAACTCGAGAATGACGGAAAAGAATCAAAATCCTACGCCGAAGTTGATGTTGCTATTGGCATGATAACTTCCATTTTAATCTATTTTTTCATTTTCATGTTCGGATCACTGGTGATGCGCGGCGTTATTGAAGAGAAAACAAGCAGAATCATCGAGGTAATCGTTTCGTCTGTTAAACCATTTCAGTTGATGATGGGCAAAATTATTGGTATTGCCTTGGTTGGATTAACCCAGTTTTTATTGTGGGTTATCCTCACAATGGGCATCTATTCAGTCGTTTTGCTGATTTTTGGTTCCGGTGCAGCCACCCAAATTCAGGCAACCAGTTCAATGATGGGACAGGGAATTGGTGCCCAACAAATAGCGAATAATGCTCAAATCACCCAGGTTTTTGACGTAATCCATTCAATTGATTTTGGCGTTATCATCTTCAGTTTTATGGTTTATTTTCTTGGCGGATATCTATTGTATGCCGCGCTATTTGCAGCAATTGGATCAGCAGTTGACAATGAGGCTGACACACAACAGTTTATGTTGCCTGTTTCAATACCATTGATATTAGGAATTGTTTTATCGGGTTTTATTGTTGAACATCCGGATGGTGGCATTGCATTCTGGTTATCGATGTTTCCATTGACCTCACCTGTGATTATGATGATTAGAATTCCATTTGGAGTTGCATATTGGGAAATTGCTCTTTCAATGATATTACTCATCCTTGGATTCATTTTTACAACCTGGTTAGCTTCTAAAATTTATCGTACTGGAATTTTAATGTATGGCAAAAAAGTGAATTACAAAGAGTTATGGAAATGGATTCGGTATCATTAATAAACATCCAGAACGAAAATTGCTAAATGAGCCATTTCAAATTTAGTATATTCAAGATTTAGTCTGATTGAATAACAGTTTCTAAAGCAGTGATTATCCGAATATTTCAATATTTACATCATTTATTGGGAGTTGTAAAAGAATTCTTCTAATTTTGCACCCTCAAAAAAAAAATTAAAGCAGATAAGTTAATTCTAATTTACATTAAGAAATGCAACTAAAAGGAGCTATTAAGACATTTGCCATTGCAATGGCGATTGTTTCCCTGTACCAGCTGTCTTTCACATTCGTAACGAAGCGGGTGGAAAGCAATGCTGAAGCTTTTGGGAAAAGTGAAGCAGCCACAAAACAGGCGAATGAACTCGCACGCGGAAGAGAAATATTGTATGACCAGGTTCTCGATTCAGTTCAGAGGGCAAAAACATCCCATTATCTCGATTCGATAAACAATAAGGTGGTTTACAACATTTTAATTGATAAATACACATACAAAGACGCAAAGGATCGCGAAATCAACCTCGGCCTCGACTTAAAAGGTGGTATGAACGTTGTGCTCGAAGTATCGGTGATCGATATCATAAAGGCATTGGCTGGCCATAGTCAGGATCCTGCTTTCTTGCAGGCCGTTGAACAGGCTAAAGTAAAGGAAAAAAGCAGCCAGAAAGATCTTGTGACTTTATTTGGCGAATCATTTGAATCGATTGATCCAAATGCAAAACTTGCCGCTATATTCTTGTATGAATTTAAAGATAAGGGCATTACCGTTAATTCTACCAATGCTGAAGTGCTTGTTGTGATTCGGAAAGAAACTGACGCTGCCATTGATAGAACATTCCAAATCTTACGTACACGTATCGACCGTTTTGGCGTTACGCAGCCAAATATTCAAAAAATGGCTACTTCCGGACGAATTTTGGTCGAATTACCAGGTATTAAAGATCCTAAACGTGTGCGTAAACTCCTTCAGGGAACTGCACAGCTTGAATTTTGGGAAACCTATAATTTCTCTGAGTTAAACACTTTCTTTGATGAAGCAAATACCCGTTTGGTTGCTCTCGAAGCAGCTAATAAAGCTACTTACGCCACAACATCAACAACTGCAGATGGTAAAACAAGCATCGACAATTCCACTGCTACAGGCGACACTACCTCTTTAGTAAACAAGCTGGCAAGTGATACCACCAAAACAAAAGAGAATAATTTCGAAGAATATGCTGCCAAAAATCCACTATATGCGTTTTTGTCACCAGCTTATGTTCAAAATGAATCAGGACAGTATTTCCCAGGTAACTCCGCCAGAGTTGGTACAGCACTTGTAAAAGATACAGCCGTTATCAACAGCATGCTTCGCAAAGTAATGGGTGTATTCCCCAGAAACCTTAGACTATCATGGTCCGTTAAACCTCGCGTTGCTGGTGAAGGTGTTGAATATCTGGAGTTGGTAGCCTTGAAAGGTTCGAGAGATAACCGCGCGGCATTAGGTGGTGAAGTAATCGTTGATGCCCGTCAGGATTTCGATCCAAACGGTCGCATTGAAGTAACAATCCAAATGAACAGTGAAGGTGCAAAATCATGGAAAAGACTTACAGGAGAAAATATTGGACGTCAGGTTGCTATCGTTCTTGATAACTATGTTTATTCATTTCCGGTTGTAAATGACGAAATCCCAAATGGTCGTTCATCCATCTCAGGTGGAGAAATGAGCATTGAAGAAGGACAAGATCTTGCAAACATCTTAAAGGCTGGTAAACTACCGGCTCCTTCACGAATTGTTGAAGAAGCAGTTGTTGGTCCAACCCTTGGTCAGGAAGCTATCAATGCAGGTTTGTGGTCATTTGTGGTTGCATTCGCACTCACATTGGTTTACATGATCTTCTATTATAACAAAGCTGGATTAGTTGCCAACGTGGCACTTTTTGTAAACTTATTGTTTGTGTTTGGTATTCTGGCATCATTGGGTGCCGTACTTACACTTCCTGGTATTGCAGGTATCGTACTCACACTGGGGATGGATGTTGATAAAAACGTAATTATTTACGAACGTATTCGAGAAGAACTTCGAGCCGGTAAAGGTATCCGATTAGCCGTTGATGATGGTTATAAACATGCATATTCTGCTATTATAGATAGTAATATAACAACTTTATTAACCGGTATTGTACTTTATGTTTTTGGTTCAGGCCCGGTTCAAGGTTTCGCCACCACGCTCATCATTGGTGTTTTAAGCTCACTTTTCTGCGCTATCTTCATCACAAGATTGCTTTTCACCAGAATGCTTGATAAAAACCAAACCATCTCTTTATCAACACGTTTCACTGAAAACATCCTTACAAATGTAAATATTGATTTTATCGGAATCAGAAAAACATTCTACATCATTTCGGGAGCATTGGTACTTATTGGTATCGTTTCTTTGGGTGTGAGAGGATTAAGCTATGGCATCGATTTCAAAGGCGGTCGCACCTATGTTGTACGTTTTGATAAGGATGTGCGCATCGATAAAGTGCGTCAGGCACTGTTACCCATGTACGGTCAGGAACCTGAAGTAAAGACATTTGGCGCTGACAATCAGGTAAAAATCACCACTTCATATCTCATTGATGATCAGGATACAAAAACTGATTCAATCGTTGAAGCAAAACTTTATGAAGGCGTGAAAGGCTTATACAGAGAAAGTATCTCTGAAGATGAATTCCTGTCACATGCAGGAAATAAATCACTTGGGAAGATGAGTTCTCAGAAAATTCAACCTGTAATCGCTTATAGTTTATTGGTAAAAGCATATTACGCTGTATTCCTTTCATTGATTATCATCTTTGCTTATATTGTTGTTCGTTTCAGAAAATGGCAATGGGGACTTGGTGCAGTTGTATCACTTTTTCATGATACTTTCATTGTAGTAGCACTTTTCTCGTTATTACATGGTGTTTTACCTTTCAGTTTGGATATCGATCAGCATTTTATCGCTGCAATCCTTACAATCATTGGATATTCAATCATGGACTCCGTAATCATCTTCGACCGTATCCGTGAATACACGATACTACATCCTAAGCAGAATCTTCAGAAAACCATGAACGACGCTATCAACAGCACTTTGGGACGTACCTTGAACACATCAGGTATTACCTTTATGGTATTACTCGCAATGTTCCTGTTCGGTGGTGAAGTTATTCGAGGATTCACCTTTGCATTGTTGGTTGGTGTTGGAGTTGGTACTTATTCATCCATCTTGAATGCTACACCAATTGCCTACGATACCATTTTATGGCAACAACGGAAAAACGAAAAGAAAACTGCTGCAGTAGTTAAAAAATAAAGATTTAACAAACTTAATCGATAGAGCCTGTTTTGAAAAACGAAACAGGCTCTTTTTTTTTATTAATTGATTATCAACGTGATGGAAATATTTTACTCTCCAAAATGAATCAATAGAAATTCAATAATCGAAAAATCAAATTGACATTACTCACAAAGTTGATCAAAGAATTACTACATTTGTCCATCAATATCAAACTACAATGCTATTATTTTTTGATTTAAGTTCAGGTGAAATATTATTAATCGTTTTTGTAGCTTTCATCGTATTAGGTCCAAAAAAAATTCCTGAAGTAGCCCGTACAATTGGTAAAGCCATGAATGAAGTGAAGCGTGCATCATCTGGATTTAAAGACGAAATAAACAAAGAAGTACAGCGTATTGACCGAGAAACGCGCTTGAAGGAGTATATCACTGATAAAGATTTACAGAAGATAAATCAGGCCTTAAAGCCACTTGAAGACACCAAAGAATTTATTAGCGAAACCAACAAGAACATAAAGAAACCCGAAACAAATGAAAGCGTTCAATAATTTCACATTTTTGACGTTAGTAAGCACAAAAAATAAGGCATCTCGCATGAAATCATTTTGGTTTTTCACCTTTTTCTTTCTGTTAATATTCTCAAGTCAACAACTTGTAGCACAACGGAATCCTGCTAAATCGGCCGATGAAGCTTATGATCGCAATATGTACAGTGTTGCAGCAGAGCGCTATAAAAAAGCATTCAATCGGGTAAAGAAAAAATCGGAAGAACGCGACAGAATTAGCTTCAGGATGGCTGAATGTTACAGACTAACAGGTAGTTATAAGCGTGCAGAATCGATCTACAAAAGAGTTTTGCGTTCAGAATTTCCAAAAAAGCATCCTGAAATATACTTGAACTATGCGGATGTGCTCAAGATGAATCAAAAATATAATGAAGCAATTGAAAATTATAACATTTATACTGAAAAAGTTCCTGATGATCCACGTGGGCCAGCTGGAGCCGAAACAGCAGCCATGATTGAAGATTGGAAGAAAAATCCTTCTAAATATGAAGTTTCAGCTTTGAAGAAAGTGAATTCCAGACAAGCGGATTTTGCAGCCACCTGGGCTTCGCCAAATTTCAACGAAATTATTTTCACATCCACACGCGATGGTTCAACAGGCAAAGAAAAAGACGGTTGGTTAGACCAAAATTTCAGCGACCTTTTTATCTCCAAACTCGATCGAAAAAACGAATGGAGCACGCCGGTTCCGTTGGATAAAACAGAAACCATCAATACCAAAGGCAGTGAGGGCGCACCTTTCCTGAACAGCACTTTCAATAAAATGTACTTCACACGTTGCGAAAATGCAGAAAAACGTAAGTCAGGTTGTCAGATATACCAGGCCACGCGTTCAGGCCGTGAATGGAGTAAGCCCGCTCCTGTTGAAATAAAAGGAGTTGATACGCTGGATGTCGTTGGCCATCCTACCTTAAGCCAAAACGAACTGATTCTGTATTTCTCAGCTGAACGAAAAGGTGGTTTTGGCGGAAAAGACATCTGGGTTGCCCTTCGCGAAAAGAAAACAGAGCCATTCAACCGGCCACTAAATATTGGACCCATTGTCAATACAAAAGGTGATGAAGTGTTTCCTTTTCTCAGAAACGACACCACTTTATACTTTGCTTCAAACGGACTTGGTGGCATGGGCGGATTAGACGTTTTTGTCACGACGATTGATACAGGCGGAATCTGGGGAACTCCAATAAATTTGAAATCTCCTGTTAATTCAACGAGCGATGATTTTGCAATTACTTTTCACCCAACCGAAGAACGTGGTTTTTTCTCAAGTAACCGCGATAACCCGAAGGGAATTGATAATTTGTACTATTTCATTGAACCTCCCGTACTTTTTACATTAGCGGGAACAATCAAAGACCAGAAAACCCTCCAATTTGTTGAAAGTGCAACTATTCAATTAATTGGCTCAGACGGAATGACACTGAGTACACGAACCAACGACAAAGGATATTATCTTTTCGGGAACAGCCAGATAAATAAAAACACCACGTATGAAATTATCGTTGATAAAGAAAATTATTTTACAAAATCGGGCATGGAAACAACCGTTGGTGTTGAGTTTAGCAAGGATTTCTTGAAAGACTTTATGATCGATCCGATTCCACAAAAACCAATCGCACTGCCGGATATTTTGTACGATCTGGCTCGTTGGGAACTCAAAACGCAATATGAAGATTCGTTGCAAGGTCTCATCACAACACTGCAATTAAACCCAACACTTATCATCGAATTGGCCTCGCATACCGATAACCGTGATACTGAAGAAAAGAATGATATTCTTTCGCAACGCAGAGCACAATCTGTTGTTGATTTCCTCATTCTCAGAGGAATAGATCCAGATCGATTGGTGGCCAAAGGTTATGGTGAACGTGTTCCTCGCGAACTTGAGTCACCTTATAGTGGAACTGGATTTACGCTTGAAAAAGGAACAATCCTGAACGAAAGTTTCATTAACAGCTTGCCTGCAAACGATCAAAAAGAAGCCGCTCATCAACTAAACAGACGCACAGAATTTAGAATTCTGAGCAAGGATTTCGTTCCAAAAGCAGCTAATCAACCTGTTAATCAAGAAGTTAAAATATCAATCAATCCGGAAGACAATAAAACCACTTTCCTGATTAATGCCGATGGTGCATTTATTATTCCATGTTATGTCACTGACCACAAAACAGAGTTTTTATATGATAAAACTTCTGTAGCGATGATTTCACTGAAAAAAGCAATGGAATTGCTTAAAGATGGAACAATAACGGTTGAAAATTTTGGTGATGAAGGTGAAAAAATGGTAACAACAGGATCAATTGCCGACAAAGCGGTTTTCAAAATCAAGAATATTCGTATCGCAAACCGAACCATTTCTGAAACCGAACTTACGATTTCGCATGCTTTGAAAACCGATTTTGTTTTTGGACAGACATTGCTCAACGAAGCCGGAGAATTTACCATAGATGCGAAGAGTAAAACATTGATTTTTAAATAGTTTTATGAACTTTTTTTCAAAATTAATTTAAGATAGCCAACTTATTGATGACAGACGAACGATATAATCAACGAGGTGTTTCTGCATCAAAAGAAGATGTCCACAACGCGATTAAGAATATCGATAAAGGATTATTTCCAAACGCTTTTTGTAAAGTAGTTCCTGACTTTTTGGGAGGCGACGACGCTTTTTGCAATATCATGCATGCCGATGGAGCGGGCACAAAATCCTCATTAGCATATATTTACTGGAAAGAAACCGGTGATCTTTCTGTTTGGGAAGGTATTGCTCAGGATGCCATTGTGATGAATATCGACGATTTATTGTGCGTTGGCGTGACCGATAACATCTTGATTTCATCCACTATTGGACGAAATAAAAACCTGATTACCGGTGAAGTAATTGCCAAAATCATCAACGGAACAGAGAATTTTCTTGCCAGACTACGTGAAATGGGCATTGGAATATGGTCAACAGGTGGCGAAACAGCCGATGTTGGCGATTTAGTCCGAACAATCATCGTTGATAGCACCGTTACAGCACGAATCAGGCGAAATGAGGTTATCGAAAACAAGATCCAAGCCGGAGACATAATCATTGGTTTGGCTTCTTTCGGACAGGCTACTTACGAAGACAAATACAATGGCGGCATGGGCAGCAATGGATTAACCTCAGCGCGCCACGATGTTTTCGAACATGCTTATGCACAAAGATATCCCGAAAGCTTCGATCCAATGGTTCTTGAACAATTGGTTTATTCCGGTAAATTTAATCTCACACAACCGACTGTAATAGAAAGTGTTGACGCAGGAAAAATGGTCCTCTCGCCTACCCGAACCTATGCACCGATTATAAAAAAGATTCTTGAAAAACATCGCACCTCTATTCATGGTATGATTCACTGCAGTGGTGGCGCACAAACAAAAGTCCTGCATTTTATTGACAATCTGCACATTGTAAAAAACAATCTTTTCCCAATTCCACCACTGTTTAGGATGATTCAGCAATCGTCTCAAACAAAATGGGAGGAAATGTACAAGGTTTTCAATATGGGACATCGAATGGAGATTTATATCGCAGCTGAATTTGCCGCTGAAATCATAGAAATTTCGAAATATTATGGCGTTGATGCTCAAATTGTTGGGCATGTGGAAGCTTCTGAAAAAAAGAAACTTACCATAGAAAGTGAAGTTGGAACATTTATTTACTAAATTATCCGTAACTTTAGTTCATTCCGCACTTCCTGTCTGCTGGCAGCCTGGCAGGTAGTTCATTTTTTTCCTACCTTTGCAATCCGAAAAAAAGAATTCCCTTATGGAAATTGTAGATAAATTAGAGACCATTCATCGCCGTTGGGAGGAAATGGGCGAGCAATTGAATGATCCGGATGTGATGGCCGACATGAAACGTTTTGTCAAGCTGAACAAGGATTACAAAGATCTTGAGCCTGTTGTAAATGCCTTTAAAGAATATAAAAATGTTGTCGAAAACATCAACCATGCCAGAGAAATTATCAGTACTGAAAAAGACGATGATTTCAAGGATATGGCACTTCTCGAGTTAGAAGAGTTGCAAGAAAGAAAAATCACCTTGGAGGACAATATCCGCATCATGATGATTCCGAAAGATCCGCAGGACGACAAAAATGCCTTACTCGAAATTCGTGCCGGAACCGGTGGCGACGAGGCAAGTATATTTGCCGGTGATTTATACAGAATGTATCTAAAATACTGTGAAACAAAAGGTTGGAAAACAGAATTGGTAAACATGAA
>CANNKD010000076.1 GCA_947505205.1 Bacteroidota bacterium
TCATAATCACGGGTATATCAAATCCGTCTTCAATCTCGATTAAAACCATACGGCTGTCCATCAATTTCTTAACCGTTCCGCCGCCCTTCTCGTTCAGAAACTTCACCTTATCACCTACATTCAATCGGAGCATGATGTGCTTTATTTAGGGGGCAAAAATAGAGATAATAATGAAAGCGACTTTTGAAGCGAGAGGCCGGAATTGTTAAAAAAATGAAAAAGGAAGAAGTCGGAAGACCGAAGCACGAAGACCGAAGTTGGTGGCTGGTTGCCAATAACTGTTCGATACCAATAACTTCTGTCTCGATGCCAAAAACTGGTGTCTCGATGCCAATAACTGGTTAGGTCGATAATCAACCCTCCGCAACCTTTCTCCCCCCCCACATGATACAGGAAATCAATCACTTATTCCTTAAAAAAACAGAAATGAAAAAAATTGATTAACCGACACAGAAAGCTGATTGATCATCAATGCTTTATCCGCTTGTCATGATTATGTAATTTTTTGATTTTTAATCGGTGTTGACTTATCTGAGTATGAAATTCGACGTTATGCAAACGCCGAGCTGGGGGGCTGGCTGATTTGTCTTAGACTAAACGAAGTTAATTGGAATCACAGATTACAAATTAATTGATGCAGATTACAAATCTGTATCAGATCGGGCTTCATGCTGGGTCGTGCCAACCACATGAAGTCCTAATTATTAGCGGCTGCTCTTCTCTCTATTATCATGGTTTAAATTTTTCAAACGTCATGCCATTGAATTTATATGCTCCGTTTTCGTGTGTGCCAAGCCATAACCCACCATCGTTGTCTTTGTAAATAGAAAACACGGTAATTTCTTTTCCATAATATTTTACAGGGAAATGTGTAATCTGTCTAACGTTATAACGCCAGATTCCTTGGTTGTAAGTTGCCATCCATAAGTCATCATTATCTTTTTCCATAGATATAATGGCAACTAAATCTCCGTCCTTCTTTCCATCTAAGCTACCTATTCCCTTTTCTTTTACGTAATTGGTTGCATTGTCTTGTCCGTAAACATTGTAGCGATGTAGCGTGTTGCTGAACCAGAACTTGCCATAGCTGTCTTCAATAATAGAACGAATGCCAAAACCGGTTTCAACATCAAACTCCAGTTCTTTCTCAGAAAGCCAGGTAAAAGTTTTTCCGTTATACAGGCATACACCCAGCGCTCCTGTACCAAACCAAACATTTCCTTTGCTGTCTTTATAAATGATGTAAACGTCATATGGACTATACTCCGCATTGGGGAATTTTGCAAAATGGTTATCACCTTCTTTGGTTTCAGGAAATTTAAGTCGGTGTAAATATTTGCCATCATAACGATAAACTAACCCTGAATCTTGATAGCCCTTGAACCACAAATCATCAGTTTCTAACTTCCATTCATTATTCGAATTACTTGTCTTGCTGACCTTGATGAAATTTTGTCCATCGAATTTGCTTATTTCTCCACGATTATTGAAATAAATATTCCCCAGTTTGTCTTCCTTAATTTCATCAATTCTGTTGTTTGGTAAACCATGCTTTGTTGTAAAATTAATCAATGTCTTTCCATCATATCTATACACCCCAGTTTCCCAACTTCCAAACCAATAAATATTTTTCTTGTCTTGATAAACCACCATAACGCTGCTTCCAAGTTCTTTTACGGTGTCGCCTTTTACAAATAGTTCTTTAAACTGATCTTTGTTCTTTTTCGTATTAAAGGTCTGCCCACTGCACGAAGTCAATAAAGTTAGGATGCTCAGAAGTAAGATAATGTTTAATTTCATTGTCGTCAGTTTGATTTTAGTAGTGTCGTCATAGAGTTGCCGCTACGATATCTGAACGATAAACCTGCACAATACATATCAATTTAGCTGGCTCTAAGCAGGTTTATTGCTTACTATTTCCTTTCAAAGATAAAAATATTTCCTGAATAACATCAAATAATATTATTCATAATCAATTTGTTAGGTAAGCTCAATTGCTATTATTTTACATGGTTTTCTTTTGATGAAAAAACCGTTTTAAACGGGTTGGGTTATTTTGGTTTTCATCATAGCCCATGGTTTAAACCATGGGCTATGATGAAACCATGGGCTATGTTGATTCATTGGTGCAGGCAGGCTATTTTGTTCGAATGCGGAAATTATTATCCAATAAACCAAAGAATGGGCATTCTCGAAACACAAATTCCTATTTTTATTCAATCTTTACAAATCTCACTGTTTTCGTTACATTTGCGCTGGTTGTTTTGCGGTCATTTTTACACTTAATATTTTTGCTATGAAAAAATTCTATTTTTCTGCATTCATTTTATTGCTTGTCTATTCGGTCAACATCACGGCACAATCGCCTATCTATTTTGAGCCGAGCACACTCGAAGCCACTTTAAATACCAACTCAAGCGTTGAAGTTCATACTGTTTTGCACAATGCAACGGCACATTCCGTTGAGTTTTCTTTTCCTGGCTCTACAACGAAAGATCAGGGCGGTCCGGATAGCTTCGGTTATTCGTGGATCGACAGCGATGAGGATGGCGGACCTGTTTATGAATGGAATGATATCAGCGAAAGCGGAATTCTTGTTGCAGGTTTGGGCGACGATACTTCTGTTGGTCCTTTCGAAATGAATTTCGTTTTTCCTTTTTACGGACAAGAAAAAAATCATTTCTGGATTAACTCAAACGGAAGTATTGGATTCAATCATTTGCTACTTCCCTTTGCTAACGAATCGATTCCGACCAATAATGACTACACCGATTTCATTGCCTGGTTTTGGGACGACCTCACCATCGACAGTGCATTAACAAGCGTATATTATCAAAACTTTGAAGAGAAAACCATTATTCAATTCAATAAAATGGTTCACTTTCCAGGCTCAACATCATTTGTAACCGCTCAGGTTGTGATGTTTATGAACGGAACCCTTACCATTCGTTACAAGTTGGTTTCTGAAGGTTTTGACACAACAAGTGCCACCATCGGGTTACAATCATCCCATCCCGATCTTGGTTTGCCAGTTGCTATAAACGAGACTTATATACATTCGGAATTGGCAATCCGTTTCAACCTGAATCCGGGTTTTATCAGCTCGTTGCATCCAGCCAGTTTGACCTTACAGCCTGGTAGTCAGGAAACCATTTGGATTACGTACAGTTCTGAAGGTTTTGACACTGGCAATTATGAACAGGAACTGCGATGTGTTACAAGCAATATAGAATTTCCGGAGCTCTTTGTTCATAATGTGATGCATGTTGCAGCAACAAATCCAGCCGGTTTTAAAGGCTTTGTTACAAATGCCTCTAATGGATTGCCTTTGAATGATGTGAAAGTCAGTGTTGGTGAACATTATGTTTTTACCAATGGCGATGGACATTACGAATTACCACTCGACCAGGGCAGTTATAACGTTCAGTTTCAAAGAGAAGGTTTTCAAACATTGCTCGTTCATGATACAACCGCTAGTGCAGGTTTTTCAACCCTTGATGTCCAGCTTGAAAATTTTTATTTTTTGGTTGGTCACGTTTATGCAGGTGAAAATCCAATCGAATCGGGATTTGCCTATGGCTATCAAATGCAGGAGGGAACAGTTGTAGATATTTTTGCTGAAATGGTCGGTGTTGAAGGTTGGTACGAATTCAGCGGACTTCAACCGGCTAATTATATCGTGAAAGCCGAACCAAGTCCTACTTCGGAATATTATGGCAACTATTTACCAACATATTATGGCGATGTTTTACATTGGGAAAACGCGACGATTATCAACTTAAATACAAATACCGATAATGCTCATATTCACTTGATTGCCGTTAGTAATGCACCACAAGGATCGGGCGTTATCAGCGGCACAATACAAAGTGAAAACAGAGCGGCTAATATTCCAATCATTCTTCGATCGATTGATTTTGGATCGGCGATGACGACTTTTTCATCATCAGACGGTTCATTCAGTTTTACCAATCTTGCCTTTGGACGCTATGAAATCTTCGCAGAAATACCCGGCATATCAGTAATTCCACAGCCGATTGAGTTGAATGAGTTGCATACTTCGAGCAATGATATTGATATGGTGATTTTAGGAAATGAAATCATTTTCATCGGCATAACGGAATCAGAAATATTTGATTCGCTGCCGGTTGTCTATCCAAATCCGGTGAAAAGCTCGATCAATCTATTCATAAACCTTAAAAAACCAGCTGATGTCAATATTCAAATCAGCGATTTGACTGGTCGGGTAGTTCATACCGAACAGCGTCGTATTATTAACGAAGCAATCATTTCGCTGAATGCAAATGCATTACCAAAAGGCAGTTATTTTATCCGATGTGAAGTTTTGTCGAGGGTTAGCGTTCTGAAATTTGTGAAGAATTAAACCTGACTAAAATTACAGGTTTAAAAATGACAGACTCATTTTAATTTACCAAATTCTTTTAAAAACCTATATATTTGCCGACCCATATAAAATAGGAAGTTGTCTATTGGAATGAACACACTGTTAATCAGAACTTTTTACGGATTCATCTTCGCCATCATTGTGGTTGGTTCAATTATTTTTTCATTGAAATTGTTTGCGTGTTTGATGTTGCTTGTTACAATACTGGGCACATTGGAAATGAATAAATTAGTTGGAGTCAAAAAAAAGCAGCGTCCTGTTGCTTTGAGTATAGGTACAGTCATTGTTTTTGGTTTGATTGCACTACACGCAACAAGTCTGATACCGACTAAGTATCTGATTTTATTGATATTGCCAATATTTTTTCCATTTCTCGAAAGCCTTTTTACCACAAAAAACAGCTTCAATGAGATTGTTCCGGCTTACTTTGGATCTATCTTTTTGGTGGCCATTCCTTCAAGCCTGACGCTATATTTTTTTAACAGTGAAATTATCGGCGAAACAGCAGGCTCCTATTTATTACTCAGTGTGATAGGTATGATCTGGGTAAACGATATTTTCGCCTATTTGGTTGGCAGCATGTTTGGAAAACACCGTTTATATGAACGGATTTCACCTAAAAAGAGCTGGGAAGGTAGTATTGGCGGTTTGCTTTTTACAGTGTTCGGTGCATTTTTATACGCCAATATAAGCGGATTACTTACTATTAACCAATCAATTATAATGGCAACTATCGTAGTTGTTTTTGGAAGTCTGGGCGATTTAATCGAATCGATGCTAAAACGTCAGGCCGGAGTAAAAGATTCGGGCAATATCATTCCCGGACATGGTGGAATTCTCGATCGCTTTGATGCCACTTTCTTTGCAATTCCTTTTGTTTTTGTTTACCTGATAATCTCTCAATAAAATGTATATCCACCGCGAAGGTTTAAAAATAATCGCTGTTTCAGCACTCATTTATTCGGTTATTGTTGCCATTGTTTACTTTATTTTTCCTGAACAAACTCCCTTTCATTATTTCTTATACGCAATGTTGGGCGGAACCTTACTTTGGGAAGTTAGTTTCTTTCGTGTGCCAAAACGTAAGGTAAATTTCCAAAGCAATGCCATTGTTTCTTCTGCCGACGGAACAGTGGTTGTGATAGAAGAAGTTATTGAATCAGAATATTTTAAGGATAAAAGAAAGCAGATTTCGGTATTTATGTCACCATTAAATGTGCATATCAACTGGTTTCCAATTGATGGCGAAGTGACCTATGTGAAATACCATCCCGGAAAGTTTTTATTCGCCAACAACCCAAAATCATCTACTGATAATGAACGGAATACAGTAGTTGTTTCAGCTGGAAATGGCAAAGAAGTACTCTTTAGGCAGATAGCAGGAATGATGGCTCGACGAATCATTTGTTACACCAAAAAGGGAAATAAAGCAATTCAAGGGAGTGAGTTTGGGCTCATTCGATTTGGTTCCAGAGTCGATTTCTTTGTTCCGATTTCGGCAACAGTAAATGTAAAATTGGGTGATAAAGTGAAAGGCCAGCAGACAGTATTGGCGACTTTTCAGAAATAATCACAAAGCTCGCATAAATCTGTAATTTCGAAAGTTGCATTGCCCGGATGCACCACTTTATCAGGGTTGAAAAACACCGTATCCATGCCAAACTGACGTGCACCTTCAATATCCACTTCCAGATCATCGCCAATCATTATACTTTCAATAGCCTCTGCACCAGCTCTTTTCAAAGCAAACTCGAAAATGCGGGCATCGGGTTTCTTCACTCCAGCTTCCTCCGATGTTACAATAGTGGTAAAGTATTTACGTAAATCGGATGATTGCATTTTAATTTCCTGAACCTCTTCAAAACCATTGGTAATCAAGTGTAAAGTTACCTTATCCTGCAGATATTCAAGTGTTTTATGTGTGTTTGGAAACAAAAAAACATTCCGCGGCGAATGATATAAATATGCTTCAGTGATTTGCTGAACCAACAGCTTATTATCTAATCCAAATGAATCAAATGTGGTTTGGAATCTGATTCCCCGCAAAACCTCTTTTGTTACTTCGCCCTTCCTATACAAGTCCCAATAATAATCATTAAACTTATTATAAACCGAAACAAAAGTCTCAACATCCTGAATACCAAAACTTTTCAAATTAAATTGCTCAAATAAATCAATAAATGTTTGTTTCGAACTTGAGTCAAAATCCCACAGAGTGCGATCAAGATCGAAAAATAAATGTTTGTAGTGTTTTTTTGGTTGAATCATGGTTGAAAGGTTGAATATTTTTTTTATAAAATTAAATAATTGACAAAATTAGGCAAATCAGGCAAATTTTAACTGCATTTGCCGATACCATTCGAAGAATAAAACAGCTGCTGCATGAGTCACATTCAACGAACGTGTTATTCCGGGGACAGGAATATAGATGGTCATTTTTGCCTGACTAAGCACTTCATTACTGATGCCATTTCTTTCATTTCCGACAATAAACGCCGGATTATCAGGTAATGCTGTTGTAAACAGATTTGTAGCATTGGTGGCGGTTTCGAGCGCAACCAAGGTGTAATTGTTTATAATTTCAGGGGAGATAGGTTTACTATTTTCAAAACTCCAGCGCAGATTTCCAAAACTACTCGCCGCAACACGCTGCATCTTAGGAAGATGAACCGATCCTTCCTCATTCAAAAAATAAACGTGCTCGGCGCCGACATTATCGGCAAGTCTGATTAGCGCGCCTGCATTATCTGCGTTTCGCAGACTATCTGCAATAACAATTGGCCTTTTGATTTTCTCATAAAGTTTCTCAAACTGCATGTCGGCGAACAGTAGATTAGATTTCAAATACATTTCACTAATTATCAAAAGATTACACTTATTTTAAGCCACGAATTATTTTAAGCCACAGATTACCTTCGGTGAATCTGTGGCTTCAATACTTTAATCAATCCGTGAAATCCATTAAAAAAATCAAAGGCTGCTCCTCACGAAACAGCCTTTGAATCAAAGTATTATAATCTGCAAAGACTATTTCACCATCAGTTTTTGGGTAGCTGTACCGTTTGCAGTTTCGATTTTCACGAAATACATACCGATTTTGTATCCATCCAATTGAATTTTGGTTTCTGTAGCATTTACATTATTTGAATATACAACCTGACCAATGTTATTGGTAATTGTAACCAAATTTATTTGGGTGTTTGAATTCAAAGTAACTACTTCATTTGCAGGGTTTGGATAGACAGAAACGAAGGCCTTTTCGCCATTTTCGTTTACGCCAACCAAAACAGTTACAGTTACATCAATATCAACATGAGCATTGTCGAAGTCGTTACTGCGAACATGAAGCATTCCATTGTAAACACTCAGTTCTTGTAATTCGCTTGCGTCAACTGAAACGGTAACTGTTTCAGATGCACCAGGTTCTAATGAACTATCATTAGGATTGGCTGACAACCAAACAGGACCAGCAGTTCCGGTTAATAAACCACGGATATTCCAGTTAACCTGAAAATCAGGGCTGTCACTTAAGTGACTCCAACCCGGACCGGTTGAAATCCAGTCTCCATCAAGGTTAAGTGGACCAGCATCAACGCCTGCAGGGAAAATACCTGCTGGTTGATCCATCCAGTATCCGATCCAGATTTCACTTCCTGAAATATAAACAGGATTAGTCAAGGTAACAGTTGTCCAATCAGCTATATTTGGTGTGAAATTTTGTTCATAGAGAAGTTCTCCTGGGCCAGGCAAATTGTATGAACCCATATCATATATCTGAATTTTGTGACCATCAGCAGGATCATTTACAAAAACATCTACTGAAGTCAAAACCATTCCATTGTATTGTTCCATCATAGCAGAAGGGAAACGAGCAGAAACTCTCCACATATTAGCATTTGTTAAACCAATTGCAGATGCATTGTCGCCATCATAATTCAGAACAACGTCGCGATTTGCAGGAGCAGCAGGACCTGGAGTGTATGAAGGATCAAACATAGGAACACCACCATTGCTTTTTGTGTTTGCGCCGGCAGGGATTTTCGCAACTTGTTTAAATGTTCCAGGTTCATTGTAAGAATTTACAATTTCATAGTTAAGTGTTTGACCACCAATATTACCAACAGCAAAAGTAGCCGTTCCAGTTGTTCCACCAGGAACATTCACAACGATTGGAGTAGAAGGAACATCGATAATAGCAGGATCAACACCTTGTGAAATTACCATATATTCGAGATCATCAACAAAATATTTTGGAGTTTCGCCTGAACCACTGGCAACACCGGCAAAGAAGTCGACGCCACCCAATTGCAACATACCAGGATCACCCGTTGAAGCATCAAGACTCCATTGCCATCCAATTATCATTTCGTCATCAAAATAAATGTAACCTGAATCCTGATCAAGATCAACAACATTACGGACTTTAAACCAAACATCATGTGTATAGGTAAAAGCACCCATTCCTTCACCACCAGCATTGATAACACCTGAACCGTCTTCGTTGAAATACAATTCACTTGCCCATTCAACACCAGGTGCTTCAGTCTTTTGGAAGTTATAATATCCTGCAAAACCAGCAGGTATCATAAACATCCAGTTAACTTCATATTTACCTGTTAATTGATCACCTAATTTCAAAATGAGATCTGTAGTTCCGTCAACTTTGAAAGATTGTGTTGGACTGTTTGATTCAGTATTTACAATCAAAGCATCTTCTGCACTTCCGGGAGTATTTGTCCAGGTTGTCCACCAATCAGGATTAGAAACAGCAACATAAGCACCATTTGTATAACTTTCGAAATCATCTGAATACAGATACGACTCGAGTACTTCGATATATTCAAGATCATCAACAAAATAATTTGGAGTTTCGCCAGAGCCACTTGCAACGCCGGCATAGAAATCAACACCGCCTAATTGCAACATACCGGGATCGCCCGTTGAAGCGTCAGTGCTCCATTGCCATTGAATGATCAGTACATCATCAAAATAGATGTATCCCAGATCATTATCCAAATCAATAACATTTCTCACATTGAACCAAACGTCATGGGTATATGTAAATGCGCCCATTCCTTCGCCACCTGCATTGATAACGCCTGAACCGTCTTCGTTAAAGTACAATTCACTTGCCCATTCAACGCCTGGAGCTTCTGTTTTTTGGAAATTATAATAACCAGCAAAGCCTGTTGGAATCATATAGTTCCAGTTAACTTCATATTTACCAGCTGTTTTATCACCAAGTTTCAAAATAAGGTCAGTTGTGCCATCAACCTGAAAAGAATTAGTAGGACTGCTTGACTCTGTATTTGTTATTTGAGCGTCTTCTGAACCACCAGGCGCATTTGTCCAGGTTGTCCACCAATCAGGATTTGCTACTGCTAGGAAGTCACCATTAGCGTAGCTTTCAAAATCGTCAACATAAATGTTAGCACGACTTGCACTTTTGCCTGCTTGGGCAAATGAAGCCATCGAAGCCAACATTAATGCTGAAATAAACAAAATAGTAAATTTTCTCATAATCAATGATTTAGATTAATAATTAGTTTAAGAATTGAAAGTTTTACCGTAAAACGATATTTTTTAAGACGTAAAAATAACACAAAAAATACTTACAAATACTTTTTTCCTTGAAAAGTATTCAGAAACGCTAATTTATTTTCTATTTGCACAAGTACATTGTCGTACCGTACATTTGACCATGCAGATGAAACCAAAAAACGGGGAGGAACCTCACCTGCAAATCTTTCGATCATGAATGCCGGATTCAATCTTTCTGTTACCTCCACGATAAAATCGATATACTCTTCCATTCCAAATAATTGAAACGAGGCTGGTTCAGTTTTAAACTCATTTGCCATCACCGTATTCACAAAAATCTGAAGCTGATGAAATTTAATACTCTGTAAAGGAAGCTTATTTATAACTGCAATAGAATCAAGCATTTGCTGACGAGTTTCGTGGGGCAATCCAAAGATAAAATGACCTCCACATGGAATTCCAAAGGAAGTTGCTAATTCAATGGCTTCTTTCGATTGTTCAAAATCATGACCTCGATTCACCCTTACAAGTGTTTCATTGTAAACCGATTCCACCCCAAATTCAAGCATGATGTAGGCTGACTGCTGCAACTTTTTCAATAATTGAATAATTTCCATATTTATGCAATCAGGCCGTGTGCCAATGACTAAACCCACTACTCCTTCGCAACTTAAAGCTTCGGAATAGAGTTTTTCGAGTGAAGCAATTGGTAAATAGGTATTTGTATATGCCTGAAAATAAACAAGATAATTCTTAGCTCGACGGTAACGCTTTTTATGAAACTCGATACCTTCCTCAATCTGTTGTTTCACCGATTTTTGAGGATGACAATAGGACGGATTAAACGCATCGTTGCTACAAAATGTACATCCGCCTTTGCCCTTGCTGCCATCGCGGTTCGGACAGGTAAAACCAGCGTCAACACTGATTTTTTGCACACGCCCGCCAAATAATTTCTTGAAATATTCTGCGTAGCTGTTAAAACGACGGGTATTTCCCCAGGGATATACTAATTCTTCCATTACCTAAATAAAAGTCTTTATAAAACAAAACCTGTCCATAAAGTGAACAGGTCTTGAAACTATTATAAATCTTCGCAATTACTTTGTAGCACTTTCCAATCTTTTCATAATCGAGAAAATGAATATTGCAGCTAAGAAACAGCAGATGATAAAGATTCCCCAAAGCATAAATAAGTCAATTTTGCCCCACATCAAACTACCGACAAATAAAAATTTATTTCCGATTGCAGTTGCAAGTAACCAACCGCCTTGCATCAAACCCTGAAAACGTGCCGGAGCGACTTTTGAAACGAAGGACAATCCAATTGGGCTGAGGAATAATTCGGCAATGGTTAAAATTAAATATGAATTCATTAACCAATACGGACTCACGCGCATAGCTTCGTCAACTGCAGCACCATCAAGGTCTTTCGGTGAAACTAAATTTAAGGAAGCAATCAGCACAAGGATAAATCCAAAGGCAGCGATAATCATCCCGATACCAATTTTACGCGGTGATGATGGCTCAATTCCCTTTTTATTCATAGCTGAAAAAATTCCCATTACAACAGGAGTTAAAGCAACAATAAACAATGGATTGAACGATTGGAACACTTCTGGCGAAATAGTGTTTAAGGCCGGGCTTGAGGATGCAAAATAATAACATAAGTATCCGAAAATCAAAAACATAGTAGCTCCAATAAACTTTGTATTTCTGTTCTTGTTAAAAAACAACAAGGCCGATCCGGCAATAGCTCCAATGACAGATAAGATTGACCATAAATCGAAAAATAGGTTTGTGAATGGGCTCACATATATATCTGTATAATCACGGGCAAACATGGTGAGTGTTAAACCATTCTGATGGAACGACATCCAGAAAAAGATTACAACGATAAATACCAAACTCAGTGCGGTGACACGCGGACGTTCTTCTTTGGTTGATAATTGGAAAATCAAGGTCACAAATCCAACAAATAATCCAACCGCAAGCCCAAGTTTATAATTGATATCTTTAATATCGGTCACGCTATCCAGAAAATGGAAAGTGACTGCAACGGCAATCATTAAACCGGAAGAAATCAGAATAGCCTTTAAATTATTTCCCAAACTAACACCAGATTTGTCTGCTGTTTTAGTTTCTACAACAACTTCCTTTTCTTTTGCAGGAAGTAACTTATTGAATATCAGATAAACAATCATAGAAACAATCATCGCACCAGCAGCAATCGCAAAGGCATAATTGTATCCGGTTGAGAAAACTTTTATATAATCAGTTGCAAAAGTTCCTAAGTCTGCAGCTGACTTTCCTGCGCCTTGTATTATAGATGCATTGGCAAATTCCTGAAACTGGGATGTATCTTTTAAACTACCGTTAATATATTGGTGACAAAGAGCCGGAAGATTACTATTTTCGAGATAACCGTTCGTTTTTAACCACCAGACTTTAATGCTTTTAGCGACAAAAGGCGCAAAAAATGCTCCAATATTTATCCCCATATAGAACAACATAAAAGCACTATCGCGAAACTTACGATACTTATCATTGTCGTACATCTGACCAACCACCGCCTGTAAGTTACCTTTAAACAAGCCGTTACCAAGTGCAATCACAAACAAAGCTGAAATTGAAACCCATAATTCCAATCCTGGAATTGCGATGATACAATAACCGGCAAACATGATAATTTGTCCGATTAAAATTACTGTTTTGTACTTTTTTGTATAGTCGGCAATCATTCCGCCTATTAAAGCCAGCGCATAAATAGCGAAATAAAACCACGAATAATAACTTCCCGCTGCCTCAGCATCAAGCCCATATCGCGCTTGCAAAAACATGACGAGGATTGCCATCATGGTATAAAAACCAAAGCGTTCTCCCATATTGGTGAAAAACGCCACAAGTAGTCCTTTAGGATGTTCCTTTAACATAAATTATTGATTTTGTTTAGTTTATAATTTGTTTTAATAAATCTCCCTTTAAAATAAATTCAGCTGAAAGCAAAGATCAACTCGATACTATCTTTTTTTTGGTAAAGATGGGTAAAATTCTAAGGTGTTTGAATACTATGCTGAAATTATTTGCAAATTCACGCCTTAACTATCTCGCATGAATTGTATGTTAAAGTTGGCTAATCCATTCGTTTTCTCGTTTCAATAAACTAATTTTGAAAACATGAAAACCATTAGAAAATTATGTAAAACAATGAAATTCAATGATATGGAGCAATCTGAGATATTGAACAAGAAAAAAATAAACGAATCCTTGAGCGGAAAATTAATTTTAGTGTAACACCGAAATCTTTTTTGTTACAATTCCGGTTTCGCTTTGCATTCGAACAAAATAAATTCCGCTACGTAAAGTAGCGGTCGAAAATTCAATATTTTGCAATCCAGATGTTACAGTACCTGAGAAAATCGTTTTGACATTTGTTCCCTTGTCATCCAGAACATCTATAATTATCTCCTCCGATGTTGAAATTCTGAAAGAAATATTCGCAATTCCATTTGCGGGATTCGGAGAAATCTGGAAAGAAAAATGCCCTTCATTCACAGTATAAATACCTGTTATCATGGTAATTGCACTGTCAATTGCTCGTTTCAATAATTTACCATCAACTTCATAATCAGCCATAAAAAAAACCTGATGTTTATTTCCGCCGGTAACAACCACTTTCGGCATGGCTGGCTCACCGTAATCCACCATATTAATAACCGGATCTGAGAAACTTAAGATGCTGTTTAGTCCGTTTGAAGATGCCCATAAATCAAGCGAATTACATGGCGTATTCGCTAAATCATCACATAACAGCATACTCACCATTCCCGGCAGGCTGTCCTGATAACTTTGAACAACAGTATAAGTAGTTTGCAATGGAACTACACACCCACCACATGGCATCGCCCAGCCAATAACTACTACTTTTCCGGAATCTAATTTGGAAAATAAGTTATAATTAATTCCGCTGCAACTTGTAGATGTGAAATCTGTTGCGGTTTGGGCATTTAAACCAAGCGTTATAATACTTAATATCAGATAGATAAATATTTTTTTCATTGAATATAATTTTAAAAGATAATGAAATCCATGCAATAATTCGCATCAAATATAATGGCTTTTCGAATAAAATCGCTTTTTATCGCACAAGTCAATACTAATTGGTACATGAAACTTCAAACACATTGTTTCACTTTAGCTCACTTTTTCTCCATACTTTTGCGCCTCAATTATAGCAAAATCAACGTTTTTTTATGGAAATCAGTAGCAAATACGACCCTTCTACTATCGAAGATAAATGGTATGCACATTGGATGTCAAAAGGGTATTTTCACTCCACACCTGATCATCGCGAGCCTTTCACCATCGTTATTCCACCGCCAAATGTTACAGGTGTGTTGCACATGGGACACATGCTAAATAACACCATTCAGGATGTTTTGATTCGGCGTGCACGCATGCAAGGCAAAAATGCCTGCTGGGTGCCCGGCACTGATCATGCTTCCATTGCTACCGAAGCAAAAGTAGTTGACAAATTGAAAAAAGTTGGAATCGATAAAGCTTCCATTTCGCGGGAAAAATTCATGGAATATGCATGGGAATGGCGCGATAAACATGGCGGAATCATTCTTGAACAATTGAAAAAATTAGGTGCTTCCTGCGATTGGGAAAGAACGGCCTTCACAATGGATGAAGCCTTGTCTGAATCGGTTATTGATACTTTCATTGATTTATACAATAAAGGACTGATTTACAGAGGTGTACGTATGGTAAACTGGGATCCGCAGGCACTCACAGCGGTTTCAGATGAAGAAGTTATTTATAAAGAAGTTCAATCGAAATTATATTATATCAGGTATCAGGTTGAAGGCGAAAATGATTTCATTACCATCGCCACAACCCGACCAGAGACTATTTTAGGTGACACAGCCATCTGCGTTCATCCTGAAGATGAACGTTTTATCAAATTTCATGGCAAAAAAGTGTTGGTACCGCTAATCAACCGTGCCATTCCGGTAATTAAGGATGAATATGTTGACCGTGAATTTGGAACCGGTGCTTTGAAAATAACGCCCGCTCACGACATCAACGATTATTATATCGGCATCAAGCACAAACTGCCAACGATTGATATTTTCAATTCAAATGGAACGTTAAGTGAAGCGGCAACTTTGTTGGTTGGGGTGGATCGTTTCGAAGCCCGAAAACAAATTATTCCTTTGCTCGAACAGAGCAAAAGCATGGTAAAAACCGAAGAATATACGAATAAAGTTGGTTATTCTGAACGCACAAATATCGTTATCGAACCCAAACTTTCGCTTCAATGGTTTCTGAAAATGGAAGAATTGGCGAAACCGGCTTTGGAAGTCGTTGAAAATGATACAATTAAATTTCATCCGGCGAAATTTAAGAA
>CANNKD010000077.1 GCA_947505205.1 Bacteroidota bacterium
CGATGGAGTTACCCACGCGTTCCTGAATAGAAGCCGGTGAGGCTGTCCAGGTGTACATCCCTTGGTAACCGGCCGATGCGCTCGTCCAATCCAACAATCTTATCTTGCTCAGTGGCAGTGTATAGTTTAAGCGAACGGTTTGGTTATAACGCGTTTTCGTACCGAAAGATTTAATCTCATTCCAGATGGTATCACGGTTTTGTGTGTAATCCGGATTGCTTCGGTCAGGATCTCCTGCCGGTTCATAAACATAAGCATTTGCACCTGCTGTAAAATCAAAAGTGAGCGACTTTGCAAGGTCAAATTTGAAATCAAAGTTACGGTTCCAGTCCCATTGACGCGCATAAATGGGATATGTGATGATATCTCCTTCGCTTTTGTTCCGGTATTTCTTCTCGTTTTTCTGCCGGTTCATATCTGTTCTGAAAGCAAAATTCTTGGGCAGATAATAGAAATTGAAATCCTTGATGAGTTTTAGATAAGGTTTCGACATCCATTTTACGGAGGCAAAAGGAGTTACGCTTTTTGGGTTAACTGAGAAGTTGTATCCTAAGCCACCTCGCTGTGTTTGTCGCAAATCGTATTCAAGATCGATGTTTCGATGGTAAAGTTCAGAATAGGAATAGGAAACATTGAAGTTTTCGATATCATAAATTTTGGGTTCAGTACTATTTCCGGTTCGGTCTTTGCGGACGTTTACCAGATTAATGTTTTTCCGTTGGGTATAATCATTTGAAACATGCTTAAGTGAATCAACAAGATATTGATTATCAAGTGTTTGATATTCACTCTTCATGGTAATATCCGGATCAACAGGATTGTATTGTGGATTGGCATGCGTTTCACCATAGTCGAAATGCAAGGGTAATCGTATGCCGGTTTTTTCGGGGAAAAACTTACCAAAATCAATATCGGTTGCAACATCAAAGTTAGTAACGGCTTCTTTCGAAGTTTCATTTACCGACATATCAAGGCTGCCGAATCCAGGAGTATAGTGTGAACCAGTAACCACCACACGACCCAGATTTGCCAATAGCGTTTCAACACGTGCTGTGGCAGCCCAACCTCCCTGATTTTTGAAATCAGTAACCCGCAATTCATTGATCCAGATGATAGCGCTTTTTGGCATTCCGTCATCATTTCCTCCAATACGTTGCTGTTTCGGATTGCGTACACCAATCATAATACCTTTTACATCGCTGATTGATGGACTTCCAATCACCTTGATCACACGATCGCCTTGTTGTTCCGTATATGGATAATTGAGGCTGACCGTCGAATTTGGTAACTGCATGGCATGATTCCGATTTTGCTTCACCTTCACCAGCTCATCCAGATCGATGTCGAATTCATTTTCTGCAGGCCAAATACCATCAGCATCGGTGTATGGAGTGTACCAGGGTGTAAATTTCAGCGGTATTTCGTATTCGTAATAATTTTCAGTAAAATCGGCTCCAACACGAATGAAAACGGTTAAATCGCCATAGTTAAGTTCCTGTTCTGCAATGCGTTTCTCGGCATGAACATACATTCTAAGTCTTTTGTATTGTCTGAAATCGAATTCGGTGGTTTTGAAAGCACCTTTTGCATCACCATCCATCAGATTTTCAATGGTCATTTGCATCGATTGTTCATTCAATTTAACCAAACTCGTTGTTCCAAAGTTAATTTCCTGATTAATACCCGGAGGAATTACATAGGGGATTGGGTCACGCCGGCCATTTTCTTCGAGGTTAACGGCTGAGATGTCGTATTTGGTATTGTTGCCATCATCATTTGAGATGTACTCACCCGGTGCCTGCAAGTTATATCGGTATTTGCGCCATTCACCGCGAACAAGTTCCAAAGTAGCAAATCGGGCAACAACAGGTTTTTGGAAATCGCGCATAAACATACGGATGAACCGTATTGACCGAAAATCTTCAATGTTACCAACAACTTTTTCAGGCTGGCTGATTGGGATGCGAAACTGATACCAGTTTACTGCTCCAACGCTTCCGTTGGCTAAAGGAATTCCTTTGGCTTCGCGGATATCTGAGATAAAGTTCTCACCAATTTTCATTTTTGTCGGATCGAGCTTTATCCGATACTGAAAATAACGTTCGGCTTCGCTCAGGGTATTATCTCGATTGATATCTTCAATATTTGGGTTAGCTGTGCCGCTTGTTGGATAACTTTCCGGATTTTGATCGTCGGTTACAGAGTTGCCATCCGGCCCGTTATAGTTTTTATACCGTTCCAAAACGCTGCTGTATTTATCACTGTTATCGTAATCAGTTCCTCTGAAATAATGAAAGTTATCACCGGAAGGATCAGAATTTGAAAGGTCGTAGGCTGGAGATTGCAAACCATGCAGCGATTCAATAACATCCAGGAAATTCTCCTTAAAAAATGAGTTTTCATCGTTATTAGATAATCCATCGTATCCAACATCTTGATAATCACGCGATCCTGCAGTGCTGCTAAACGATTCAACCAATGCCTGAATGCGTGGCACACGACCCCAGATAGTGGTATCAACATCCTTAACGGTTGCATCAACAGGCAATCCGTTCTCATACGATTTTCGTCCGTCGCGTAGAATATCTTCCGAAATATCACCCAGATTGATAAAAAGCTCTCCGTTGTTGTCCGCATCCTCCGAAAAAGGATCCATCATCCAAAACTCGATATATTCAATATTAGTTGCCTCAAAATCAGTAGATTCGATGCGTCTCATGATGCCTCCCCACCTAGATTCCGGGTTTGTAAGTCCTCCATTATCATTCAAACCTGCGGCGTCAAAATTATACGGACCCCTTTCTTCGGGATAATAAGCCAGGTTAAAAACGGCAATATTGGTTGGTGTGCCCGATGGAATATCTTTATTTGGA
This sequence comes from Bacteroidota bacterium, assembly GCA_947505205.1. Classification (GTDB taxonomy): domain Bacteria; phylum Bacteroidota; class Bacteroidia; order Bacteroidales; family F082; genus CAJBPB01. The sequence goes on from CANNKD010000077.1 coordinate 2,874, forward strand.
AAAACCTCTGTTTCAAGTACCTGACGTGTGCTATTTTTTGAAAGCTCATCTTTATCAACATTTGGAGGCCGCAGTGTGCCATTTCTGTCGTAAAACAATGGATCGATGATGTACCACGAAAGTTTAGCTCTGTTTTTACCATAATTTAAGCCTGTACCCTGTAATGCCTCTGGGAAAAGATCGGGTTGACCTTGCGGCGTACTTGCTATAAACCAGGTGTTTACCTGTCGAAGATCGATCGTTGACTTCGCCCCTTCAAAATCATCAATATAGGAAGTTCCTGTTTTGCCAATTGCTTTAGCGTGACCCGGCAGAAACTGTGCGAATTCGCCATCAATATTGATTTTTGAAACTTCTTTGGTACTGAATCCAGGTAGTTTGTCGATCATTTTGGTGAGCCAGCGCGATTCAAGCCGGTAACTTAAATCCAATCCATAAATTGTATTATTTATAGGATCATCACCATAATTAACCTTTTGAGTAAGTGGACGTTCCGACAGATTTAACAAAGTTCCACCAATATGGAAATTTGGATTTATTTCATGATCAACACGCAATCCCATCATCCTTTTTTGTTGCACACTGAACATCGAATTGTTCTCGAGACTGATGTTGATAGGCGTTCCTGAGCTTAAAATACCTTCGTTAATTATTCGTACACGACCCAATGTGTAATCGACCGTATAATCAACATTTTCGGTGAGAGGAACACCGCCTGCAGTGACTTTTACCGATCCTTGCGGAACGTTTAAGGCATTCAGGTTGATTTCGCTTCCCGATTGAGATTTGTACGAGCCTTCTAATAAAAATTTGTTCTTTTCGGGATATTGTTCAGCACCCGATTTTGTGATTGTATAAAGTGAATCATACGCATATTTGTCAGCCAAATCTGGGTAATCGGCAAAAACATTATCCCTCAGATAGCTGCCAAATGGCTCCAATACACTAAAATAGATTCGTCCATTCATCGAGTTTATTGTACCTCCAGATGAAGCTGCATTGTCGAGGTAATCGAAAACGCCATCGCCACCCTTAACCGGATTGTTTTGCTGATCTAAGTTATCGAGATTCAACAAACGAATCAAAGGAATCCCTTTTATATCGTCGCCACCTTCGGTAAAATAACCGGTTGGAACGCCATTGTCATTTCCGGAAAATAAAATATTGAAAACAAAATCTTCTTTGTTGATTTGAAACGCTTTGATGGAATATACGTTTTTCATCATCAAATCCCACATTGGCATTTTTGTGTTCAAAGTTGTGCTTTTTAACAACTTAACAGACAAACATTTAGGCGCATTGATGCCCTGATCTGAAAATTCACCAACCTGAAAAGTACTATCGTATCCGATAACAGTATATTGGTAAGCCACCGCCAATGTCTGGTCAGAATTGAGGTTGGTATTTAACGAAATGAAACCAAGTTTACTGTTGAATGAATATTCGGATGCACTAAGTTTTCGTGCATTTTCAATCTTATCAAAATCTTGACCTGCAACAAGATAACCCGATTTACCAATATGAAATGGATCGCTAATAAGATATCCCGTAACTGTATTTATACTTCGAATGCTTGCAGTATCCAACCGGGTCATTAAATTGTTCGACAGATTATTTGGAATTGGCGGACCATAGGTTGGCGTTATTTCCGCATTATTGAGCCATTCTCGTTTCCCTTCTCCTAAATCGGTGAATGCCACAATGTTACGATTGTTTTCGACAGCCGGACCAATATTGGTTACCCAGACTTCCACCTTGGTAATATTAACATCGGAAGTGAGAATGGGAAGATTTTCAAGAGAAGACTCGTATTTATCTCTAAAATACTGACTCATGAAAAAATGTCGGTTTTCTTCATAGTCTAAACTGCTCAATTTGAATTTATTGGTTTGTGCGCCACCTTGAACCGAGATGTTTTTCGACTCACTTTCCTGTTGCGAAAAAATAGTTGTGACTGTTGTGGCTCCAAACTGCAATTTTGTTTTGATGCCAAACAATGCCTGACTTCCGGTTATGAGCGTAGTGTTTAAAGGTAAACTAACATTTCCGGCTTCTATCAACTTGATTATTTCGTCTTCTTTCCCTTCATATTTTAAGGAGAGTTTGTTTTCAAATTGAAAGGTTGCCTCTGTATTGTAATTGGTTTTGAATTCAATTTTATCACCAATTTTAGCAACAACATTCATCTGAATTTTCTGGTCAAACACAAAGTTTGTAGTGCGACGACGATTCACATCGAGTTGAGGATCTTCACGATATTGACTGCGAACGCCAAAAGTTACTTCTGCCGAACCTTGAGGTCGAATGTCAATCGTGTTTCCACCAAAAATCCGGTCAAAAGCCTGTCCACCAACGTAAATCGCCGGAATGATGGAGTTGCTGGTTTCAACGGTACTCGTTTTTGAACGATCGTTCCAATATTTTTGGACGCCTTTTTTGTTCTGAAAATCCAAATATTCCTTTTGGTTCATAACCGTGGGCGTGGTGTATGAAAAATCACCAACTTTGGTTGTGAAAATGTATTGTTTCGTTACGGGATCGTAAACTACCTCTCTTTTGATATTGACAGGTTCTTTTAAAAAGAGCGGTGATTGATCAATAAATTGATATTCGGGTTTACCGTTGTCAACCGGTATTGGGTAAATAATTTTGTTGGTGTCGGGCGTCTGAGCGAATGGAATGAAAATCGGTTTTTCGGAAAACACGAAATTCCCCGCGACCAGCTGTAATGCTGTTAAAAGCGTGGATATTAATAATATAGTACGTAAATGAGGTGTATAAAACCGATTCAAACCAGATTTTTGAATTATCAATCCAATGAATTAATTAAAATTTTAATTACAAAACTTTGAGTGCTTCTTTTATTAATTTCTCTACAGTAATTGTCGGGTTCGACTGAATAATCTTCTCTAACATTTTCTCTGCAGCCATTTTATTAAAGCCTAGCACAAGCAGACCAGATAACGCTTCCTCCTTGATAGTATTGTACGAAATACTTGATTTTTCGGCATATCCGTCCGATTTACCAACTTTATCACGAAGGTCGATCACGATGCGTTGGGCAGTTTTTGTTCCAATTCCTTTAACAGACTGCAAAACAGTTGCCTTACCAGTTGAAATAGCTTCAATTGTTTCCTCTGTTGAGAGCGATGAAAGAATCATTCTTGCTGTATTTGCGCCTACGCCCGAAACGGTAATTAACTGGAGAAAAAGTTCCTTTTCGCGTTTGGTATGAAATCCGTATAGCAAATGTGCGTCTTCGCGAACTGCCAAATGGGTGTATAATTTTACTTCTTCCATGCCTCCAATAGCACTAAAAGTGTTCAATGATATGTGGATGAGATAGCCAATTCCATTGGCATCGATCACTACATAAGCAGGATTCTTTTCAACAAGTTTCCCAGAGATAAAAGCGTACATATTAATCAGTGTTTGTGCGTCAATACCCGAATGATGCGGAACAAATTTACAAATTTTAACCAAAGCACAGCCGCTTGGAATAACAATTGATCATTTTTGGGGTTATTCAAATGGTAAATGGCTATTTATCAGTACGATATATTTTATAAAATATAGATTTTGATTTTCTGGTTCAATGATTTGATGCTCCTAACTTAGAATTGTTTCAAATTGCACATTTTTATTGTGAAATAATTAACTATAAGAAATATTTGAATTAATTTTGGTGAAAATCAAAAATCAATAAAAATGGACAAGCTTTTTAATAAAGACGCCTTGAGTTATCACGCCTCCGGACGTCCGGGAAAAATTGAGGTCGTTCCGACCAAACCTTATGCCACTCAACGCGATTTGTCTCTTGCATACACGCCCGGTGTTGCAGATCCTTGTTTGGCAATTAATAAAAATCCGGAGGATGTTTATAAATACACGAGCAAGGGAAATCTGGTTGCTGTAATTTCAAACGGAACCGCTGTGCTCGGTTTAGGCGATATAGGTCCGGAAGCCGGAAAACCTGTTATGGAAGGTAAAGGTTTGTTATTCAAGGTGTTTGCTGATATAGATGTGTTTGATATTGAAGTAAATGAGAAAGATCCGGATAAGTTAATAGCGGTAATAAAAGCCATTGCGCCAACTTTTGGAGGAATCAATCTGGAAGATATTAAAGCGCCTGAATGTTTCCGAATTGAAGAGGAACTTAAGAAAGCACTTCCTATTCCTGTAATGCACGACGATCAGCACGGTACAGCGATTATTACTTCTGCTGGATTGCTTAATGCGCTTGAAATAAATGGTAAAAAGATCGAAAACATTAAAATTGTTGTAAACGGTGCAGGCGCTGCAGCCAGTTCCTGTATCAGGCTTTATATAAAATTAGGAGCCAATCCTAAAAACATTCTCATGTTCGACAGCAAAGGCTTTTTATATAAAGGTCGCCCTGACATCAATGAATCAAAATTGCATTTTGCCTCAGATCTTCCGAACATGACACTATCTGAAGCATTTGTGGGTGCAGATATGTTTTTAGGCCTTTCAGTTGGTGGTGTAGTTAAAAAAGAAATGCTCTTAAAAATGGCTGACCAACCAATTGTTTTCGCTTTGGCAAATCCGACGCCAGAGATTTCTTATACAGATGCAATGTCAACTCGCGAAGATATTATTATGGCTACCGGCCGTTCTGATTATCCAAACCAAATAAATAATGTACTTGGATTTCCTTATATTTTCAGGGGAGCATTGGATGTTCGGGCAAGTGAAATAAATGATGAAATGAAATTAGCGGCTTCGCATGCACTGGCTCAGCTTGCAAAAGAACCTGTACCTGAAGAAGTGAATATCGCCTTTAATGTGAATAATTTAAAATTTGGACGAGAATATATCATTCCTAAACCGACCGATCCACGCCTGATTACAAGGGTTTCGTCGGCTGTTGCCAAGGCAGCCATGGAAACCGGTGTTGCGCGTAAGCCAATTACCAATTGGGAATTATATTCAGACGAACTCCAAAAAAGATTGAAAATAGGTAATCCATTGATCCGTCAGATTAAAACAAGAGCTAAACACAATCCGCAACGTGTTATACTTGCTGATGCCGAGGATTATAAAATGCTTAAAGCTGCTGAAATTGTATTGAATGAAGGATTGGCTGAACCTATTTTGATGGGTAATGTTTTGGTTATCAAGAATATAATAAAGGAATATGATCTTGAATTGGAAAGCGTAGAAATTATTGATCCCCGTTCGCACGCACAGGCCGGAAAACGCAAACAGTTTGCAGAGGCATTGTATCAAAAAAGGCAGCGTAAAGGAATGACATTCAATGCAGCCCGCAGCTTGATGATGCATCGAAATTATTTTGCTCCCATGATGCTTGAGGCAGGTTTTGCTGATGCAATGGTTTCAGGGTTAACGCGTAATTATCCAGATACGATTCGTCCGGCTCTTCAGGTAATAGGCAAGGCTCCGGGTGCCAATATTGTTTCAGGTATGTATATCATCATTGCTAAAAATGGACCTGTTTTCTTTTCTGATTGTACAGTTAATAAAACACCTAACGTTGAAGAATTGGTTGAAATAACCTTGCAGACTTGTAAAGCTGTTCGTGCATTTAAAATTACTCCACGAGTAGCTTTGGTTTCTTTCTCTAACTTTGGATCCTCCGATGGTGATGTACCCCTAAAACAACGCAAGGCAGTTGAATTCTTACATAAAAATCATCCCGATATGATTGTTGATGGTGAAATTCAGGTAAATACCGCATTAAATCCGGATTTGATGGCTGAATCGTTCGCGTTTTCCAAACTTTCTGGCGGTGCTGCAAATACACTTATTTTTCCGAATTTGGAATCAGCAAATATTGCTTATAAACTGATGCAGGAATTAGGCCATTTAGAAGTTATCGGACCTATTTTAAGTGGATTGAAAGATCCGGTTCAGGTGTTACAAATGGGTAGCTCCGTTTCAGAGATTGTGAATATGATCACTGTCGCAGTGCTTGATGCACAGGTTATGAAAGAACAGAAATATAAACTGGGGATTTAGTTATTGTTTTTTTTGGTTTATGGCGGGAGGTTTTTTGCTTCCCGCCTTTTTTTTTGCATTATCTTGAATGAATGATAATGTGTTAAACATAATATTTGTGTTTTTATAGGTATCCTACAGGAAATAGTATAATAAATTTCGTTTGGAAACGAAAATTGTAAAAAACGTGCTAAGAGCGTTTCACTCGAAATGCTTGTTTACCGGGCGAGGTAATTGTAATTACAGGAGATGGCTTTTTACTTCCAGCTTTTATTGTATTTTCTTCTCTTCAACCTGAATAATTCCTTTATTATCAGCATTATATATCCAGGCGATGATCATGCAATGTGTATCATCATAAGCAATGTTCAGGGTTTGGGTAAAAGTATGCGTGTACTCGGTGTTTGCTATGGCTTGTCCGCCACCATCAACCAAATCTGTTCCCCAGGATGTATTGATTGCTTCGCGCAATACATGCCGATGCACATAATCCATTATAACAGAGGGACCTATGTTTGGGTCATTGTTTTTTTGTGCGCCAATCAAACTATCTTCAACCAGACAGACCTGAACCTTATAATTTCCTTCTAATGAACTTAATATTTTCGATTTCAGTTCAATATCGAGTTTTCGGGAAGCTGGATTATAACTCGTATTAATATTAATCGTGGCAACGGCATCCTCATTGATAATTTCAGCAATTTTCGTTGACCATTCGGCATCACTAACAATATAATCTCCGCCCGTATTTTGTCGGTTAATCATTCCATTAGGATTTCCGGCAGTTGAGATACCGAAGAAATCGTCCCATTCTGTTCCGGCCACCGACCTAAAATCATCATTGAAAGGAATGCCGGCCGGCTCAGCAAAATAACCTGCATGAACGCTCATCACTATCAATTTCCCTTCATATAAATCCTGTAATTCGATCGCTTTTTTGCCGGCTGCAGGACAATTTACACAAGTGTGTCCGGTATAATCTTCCAACAGAACTTTCTTTGTGGCAGTTCCGGTATCAATGCCACCGGTTTCTTTATACGGTGCTACTATTTTATCGCACGATTGAATTTGAATTATTAAAGTGCAGATAAAGAGTATTTTATATAATGTTTTCATAAATATCAATTAAAAACTTGTTGTGATAGTAACCGTTAATCCACTTGAAGAAGGCACCTGCCGGCAAACCCCACCAACGCACAAAACGCCTTCACTTTGGCGGCCGTAAGTTAGTGCAATGCGACTCGCATCTTTGGTATAACCCGCCGAAACGATATAATAATGATCACGGGCATTTTTATCCGTATTGCCATAATTATACTGATCTGCAAGCGTAAAATACCATTTCGGGGCAATGGTGTATTCAATCAATGCCGACATCCAGTCACCCTTGTCTTGCTTGGTCCACATATTTTGCAGCTCAAAACGAATAGATTTTTCTGATTGAAACGACCACGTTACATCCGCTAAAATGATATTTGCTTTGACAGCTTCTTCATCAGGATGCCCTTGTAGTGTTGCGATGTCGTAATAGAGATTCATATATTGCACCACAGCTTTCCACTTGGCATTGAATTTGTGATCGATGTCGATGTTAAAATCGCGGAAGAAAACTTTGTCGGAAATCTGAAAGAATTCGGAAGTATATCCCAATGTTCCTGATTCTCCAATCGCAGTTGTGTCATTCACCTTATTTCGTACAATATCGTTAACCTGACTGAAATTTACAGCAATTCCGGTACCATATTTTCCACCTAATTTGCTTGCTTTCGGAATTTTATAATTCAACTGAAACTGTAATCCTGCTTCACCGTTTGGTTGGGTTGCATAAGGATATTTTGCCGTAAGGCTGTAGGCATGTGTACGGTTGATTGGTGGTAAAAAATTGATATCTAAGGCATTGGCAGTTACAGTACGATCCGATTTATAACTCATATTATCGACTCGTTTTGCCTGAAGCGAAACGCCAAATCCCTTTTGAGAATAAGAAACAGAGCTCAATATCGACTGACCGCCTTTGTAGATATAATTGTTGATGGCGGAAGGATCGTTGATTTTATTCCCGTATTCAGTCATGAAGCCAAATTTTCCGACATTCACATTAATACGACCAGCCAATGTGCCAACATTTTCGGGCAGATAATACAATGGATCTGCATCTTTCTGGTATTTACTAACACCGCTAATGCCGGCAACAACACGCACTTTTGAATCATCCCATTTCGAAACAAGAGAATTAATATCGAATTCCGCGTCCATTCCACGAACTATTCCGCGACTTCCTTTTTCATATTTCTCCCAAAAATAACGTTGGCTACCGTAAAGTCCCTTCAGCGTGATTCCATTTGTTGGTCGTAAAACGATTCTAATGCCATTCAAGGCATTATCATAACCCAATGTCCATTCTTCATAAGTCCTGAATATCAATCCATTACCGAATTGATCATAAAAACTTCCAACCGTTACACTGATTAAATCGGTATTGTAATTTGCCCAGATATTTGGAAATCCGTTACCTTCCTGTCGCGGATCGAATCCTGCGATGGGAGTGAGGAATGCTTCATAGCGCATCCCTGCCGAAAAATTACCATAGTTATAGGTTATTTTCCCGAAACCATTCAATCCAATTTTGTGGCCTCCGATTGCTGAATCGGTGATGCCAAGTGCCTCATCTACTTTATAAAACTGTCCATCAACCTGAAAACTGCCGTTGATAGTGGCGTTGTTGATGAAATCCTGCGCTTTTATACTAAAGCCCATAAAAGATATTAGGAGAATGAAATATAATTTTCTCATGATAAGGTATTGAGTATTAAATTATTATGAATGAGTAAATTATTTCACTCCGGCTAACTTTTTCACTTCTTTATATAATTCTAATTCCGAACCTTCGAAATAAGAAGTATGTTGCGAAACAATGTTTCCTTCAGCATTAAGCAAAAAAGTATGTGGAATCATGTTCACATTCATCGCTCTCTTGAAATCGCTGTTTGCATCGAGCAATACTTCAAACTCCCACGATTTTCCGTCAACCAAAGGCAAAACTTTGGCTGTGGACCTTGAATCGTCAATAGATACAGCGTAAATTTTTACGCCTGTTTCTTTTTGCCATTCTGCATAATGTTCGTTAAATGCATCTAATTCTTTCTGACAAGGTTTGCACCACAACGCCCAAAAACTGATGATGATAGGTTTACCGTCGTTGCTGATATTGGCGGTATTGAAATTTTTTCCGTCTAAGGTTTTTAAGGAAACACTTGGGATTTTAGAAACAGGTTTCGTTTCCTGAGCATGTAAAGAAATGACTATCAGACTGATAATCAATAATAAAAATAGATTTTTCATAAATATTAAATAATTAGGAAATATAAACTTCAAGCAATTTGCATTTTGGATCTGGATAGAGATCAATATTTTCAATGATATTTGGAATAACAACCGTATCAGCTACTTTCATGTCAATGAATTGATCGTCCCATTTTATCTGACATTTTCCTTCGATGCACATCAAAATGACAAAGGAATCCAATTCGCCATAATCTTTTCGGATTGCCTGGTCGAAATCAATGATGTTTGTTGTAAAAAATTCACTATCAACTATTTCTGAAGTTCCATTCTTTTTTGGCGTGAATTTGGTTTTGTGTTTGTCAGTGTATTCAAAATCAATCGCTTCAAGCGCCTCTTCAGTATGCAGATCGCGGGATTTCCCGTTGTTATCAACACGATCCCAGTCATAAACCCGGTAAGTGGTATCGCTGGTTTGCTGAATTTCAGCGAGTAATAATCCTGGTCCGAGTGCGTGGATTTTACCTGCATGGATGAAGAATACATCGTTCTGATCAACTTTCTCAAAATTTAAAATATCTTTTAATATTTTGTCATTCAGATATTTAACATATTTTTCCTGATTGACTGGCTGGTTAAACCCACTGATGAGTTCGGCATTTTGATCGGCCTGTAACACATACCACATTTCTGTTTTCCCATATCCGATATTGCGTTTTGCAGCAAGTTCGTCATCCGGGTGAACCTGAACAGAAAGCCAATCGTTCGAATCGATGATTTTGATAAGGATCGGAAAAACATCTCCAAAGCGATCATAAACTTTGTCGCCAACCAAATCGCCCATGAAAACTTCAACAAGTTCATTCAATTCGTTTCCGACTAAATAGCCGTTGTTCACTATTGTTGGATTGTCGGAAACGCCTGATACAAGCCACACTTCTCCGCAATTTGGCAATTCACCGACTTCGAGGTGAAGCATTTCCTTGATTTTTTGTCCACCCCAAATCTTTTCTTTAAAAACAGGCGTGAATCTGAATGGATACAAGCTCTTCATTGGAACTTCTTTTGCGACAAAATTAGTGAAATATCTAACAAATCAAAGTAGTTTTAAAGAGCGGTTCAATCTAATTGAAAATGACCGACATGGCCAACTGAATCAATTATAAATCGGATATTAGGTCTAAAAGGCTATTTTTGCTTTTTAATTATTAATGAATGAAGAGTATTTGTGTTTTTTGTGGAAGTAGTTTGGGTTTCCCGACGATTTATCGTGAAGCAGCCACCGAACTTGGGAAATTATTGGCACAGAAAAATATTACTTTGGTATATGGTGGTGCGAATGTTGGGATAATGAAAGTATTGGCCGACAGTGCATTACAGTATGGCGGAGAAGTTATTGGCGTAATGCCGCAAAGTTTGATTGACAAAGAAGTGGCACATCAGGGATTATCAAAATTTCATATTGTGCAATCCATGGCTGAGAGAAAGGAATTAATGGTTCAGCTTTCAGATGCTTTTATCGCATTCCCGGGTGGTTTTGGTACATTGGATGAGCTTTCTGAGATATTGACATTCAATCAGTTACGTATTACAGATAAGCCATTGGGATTTTTGAATGTGAATAGTTATTTCGATTTGCTATTTGGTTTTATCGATCATGGCGTTAAAGAAGGATTTATTCGTGAGGAACATCAACAAAATTTAATTATTTCAACTGATTGTGAATCAATACTTTTGAAATTGAAGACTTATGAACCCGTTTGCGTAAAGAAGTGGATTGAGGACATTAAAGTTGAAAGCAATTTATAAAATATTGTATTGAAATGATGATCGTAATTGGTATTACAGGAACTTTAGGCGCGGGAAAAGGAACCATTGTTGACTATCTTGTCAAAGAAAAAGGATTTGATCATTATTCTGTTAGATTATTCTTAATCAGAGAGATAGAAAAACTTGGATTGCCTTTAAATCGTGATTCCATGACCTCCGTTGCAAATGAGTTAAGAGCTCATCATTCCCCAAGTTATATTACTGATTGTTTGTACAACGAAGCGCTCAAAAATGGCAAATCCTGTGTGATTGAGAGCATCCGGACAGCGGGCGAAATTATTTCACTGCGTGAGAAGGGTTCATTCACATTATTTGCCATCGATGCTGCTGCTGAAACACGTTACCAGCGTATCCAACTTCGAAATTCGGAAACTGATTCAGTGACTTATGATACCTTTTTGAGCAATGAAAACCGTGAGATGAATTCAACAGATCCAAATAAGCAAAACCTGAAGGCTTGTATTCAACAAGCTGATTATGTGTTTATTAATAATGGTACTTTTGATGATTTGATCGCTCAGGTTGAAGCGGTTTTAACAAAACTAATTTCTTAGATGACTATGGATACTGAAAAAAAAGAGCATATTCGACCGAGCTGGGATGAATATTTCATCAACTTAGCCGATACCGTTGCCAGTCGTGCAACCTGCGACCGAGGACGTAGTGGCTGTGTTATTGTGAAGGACAAACAGATTTTGGTTTCGGGTTATGTGGGTTCGCCGCGCGGACTGGCTCATTGCGATGAAGTTGGTCATTTGATGAAGCAAGTTACGCACGAAGATGGCAAGGTTACGCAACATTGTATGCGCACTGTTCATGCGGAACAAAATGCGATCACACAAGCAGCAAAACGTGGTATTGCATTGGATGGCAGTACTTTATATTGCCGGATGACACCGTGTCGCACCTGTGCCATGCTCATCATCAATTGCGGAATTGTAAGAGTTGTTTGCGAAAAGAAATACCAGGCCGGACAAGAATCGGAGCAAATGTTTATGGAGTCGGGTGTGAAAATTGAGTTTTTTTCGGAAGAAATTCAAAAATATTAAGTTGATTATAACCTTACCTTTTTCCTAACAAATAGGTAAAAACATCGTTAAAATTATATAAACCGAGCAGTTGTGCTGAGGTTATCACAATCACAATTATAATGACCCATTTTACAAACATAACGCCTTTGTGAATGGCTAAATGCGATGCAATAAATGCCCCAAGCATATTTCCAATGGCATGAATTAAACCATATTTCCAATTTACCGCGCCATTCATCAGGAAAACAACCAAAGTAAAGGGTGTGTAAAGCAGTACAATCCAGACTTTTATAGC
>CANNKD010000078.1 GCA_947505205.1 Bacteroidota bacterium
AATAAAGTTGGTTATTCTGAACGCACAAATATCGTTATCGAACCCAAACTTTCGCTTCAATGGTTTCTGAAAATGGAAGAATTGGCGAAACCGGCTTTGGAAGTCGTTGAAAATGATACAATTAAATTTCATCCGGCGAAATTTAAGAATACCTACCGTCATTGGATGGAAAACGTGAAGGATTGGTGTATCTCGCGTCAGCTTTGGTGGGGACAACAAATTCCGGTTTTCTATCTGCCTGATGGCGAAATGATTGTTGGAAAATCGAAGGAATTGGCTTTCGAAAAACTGAAACTTTCGAATCCAGAAACAATTTTCACAATCAATGATTTGAAACAGGATGAAGATGTTGTTGACACCTGGTTTTCGTCATGGCTTTGGCCAATTTCGGTCTTCGATGGCATCAGAAATCCTGATAATGAAGAAATTAAGTATTATTACCCAACCAATGATTTGGTAACTGCGCCAGATATTTTATTCTTCTGGGTTGCCCGCATGGTGATGGCCGGATTGGAATACCGGAAAGAAATTCCATTTAGCAATGTGTATTATACCGGAATTGTACGCGACAAATTGGGTCGAAAAATGTCGAAAACACTGGGAAATTCTCCCGATCCGATTGATTTGATCAATCAATTTGGTGCCGATGGCGTTCGTGTTGGCATGCTTTTAACAGCTCCTGCCGGAAACGATTTGCCTTTTGATGATTCGCTGTGCGAGCAAGGACGAAACTTCAGCAATAAAATGTGGAATGCCTTACGCCTTGTAAATGGCTGGAATTCTGATACTTCTATTAATCAACCAGCAACTTCAGCTATTGCCATACAATGGTTTGGTGCACGTTTCAACCAGGCGCTCGACGAAGCTGAAGATCACTTCGAAAAATATCGTCTTTCCGATGCTTTGATGACATTTTATAAACTAGTTTGGGATGATTTCTGTTCGTGGTATCTCGAAATGATCAAGCCAGCCATGAATCAACCCATTGATAACCTGACATTTACGGCAACAATCGGATTTTTTGAAAATCTGGTAAAAGCTCTACATCCATTTATGCCATTCATCACCGAAGAAATCTGGCACAACCTGAAAGAAAGGAAGGAAGATGATGATCTTATTATTTCACAAATACCTGTTTCACAATCATTTGATGAAAATATTTTGCAACAATTTGGCTTCGCAGAAGAAGTAATCAACAGCATCCGCAAGATTCGGGCTGAGAAAAACATTCCTTTTCGTGAACCCATTGAACTGAAGGTAAAATCATCGGAAAATCACATCGATTCAACTTTCAATGGAATTACAGCAAAATTGTGTAACATCAGTTCCATTGAATCTGTTGAAAACAACCCCGATGGTGCATTTGGCTTCGTTGCTCGCTCAACAGAATTTTTCATTCCTGCTTCGCAAAATATTGATATTGAGGCAGAAATAAAAAAACTGAACGAAGAATTAGATTATACGAAAGGATTTTTGGTGGCTGTGTCGAAGAAACTGAGTAACGAACGTTTTGTTGCAGGTGCCCCTGAATCGGTAGTAGAATTGGAACGCAAAAAACAATCGGATGCAGAATCCAGAATTAAGGTATTGGAACAGCAAATAAAGGCATTTTCAAATATATAATACTGTTAAACAAATAGTTAAAACAGTACGAATATGTCAAAATTACTAAATATTAAATAGTTCTTGAACTAAAACATCATTAGTTTGTTCATCATATCGTTCCTATTTTAATGTTCATTGAATTTTAGAATTAACGTTTCTTCTAAATATCAACTTGAATAATGAAATTTCTTTGTAAAAAAATATTGATTATTTACCGTAAAACAAAATTACTATTCAATAACTAAACACACTTAACTTACTATTAAATACTTATGAAAACTAAAGCAATTTGTATCGCATTCCTACTCATTGGATTTGCAAGCTTTGCACAGATTCCGAATAGTGGTTTTGAAACCTGGATGAACCCGAATGGTTACAATGTTCCATTTGGTTGGGCAACAAATAATGATTTAACGGCAACAGCTAATGTTTTCACCTGTGTGAAAGGTGCTCCTGGAAATCCGGGACAGGCTTATGTCAAACTGATATCAAAAAATGTTAGTGGAATGGGCGTTGTCAATGGTATAGCGGTTTCTGGTGTCAGAAAGGCAGATGGGACATTTTCGGGATATGCATTTGCCGAACGTCCGATTAATTTAACTGGAAACTGGCAATTTATGGCAACTGGTGACGATCAGGGCTACATCAGCGTTGTTCTCACCAAATGGAGCAGTGCCACCGCAAGTCGTGATACGATTTCAAATACCGTTCACCATCTTGGAAGTATGGTAATGAGCTGGAGACCATTCAATATTCCTATTCAATACAACAATTACAACGATCCCGACACCTGCAAAATCATTCTTTCAGCAAGTGGCGATACTCCTGTAGCAACCAGTTATTTATACATCGATAATTTGGCCTTTGAAGGAACCACAACCGGATTATTACAATTGAAATCAGATGAAAAGATTCTCATCTCACCAAATCCGGCGATTGATTTTATCCATGTTGACTTCTCTAAAATTGCAAACAAAATTATTTCCACTTCGATTGCAGATGCAACAGGTAGGATAATCGCTACCCCCGAAAACCTGACAAATATAAATGTATCTTATTTAAATTCAGGTATTTACTTACTAAATATTCAGACATCCGAAGGAGTAATCTCACAACGATTTAGAAAACTATAAGCAAAATTGATAAATTATTATGCGCAATATTCAGTTTTTGATATTCTTTGGAATCGTTATTTCAATTCATCTTCTGATAAATTTTTACATTTTTTCGCGTGGCCTTCGCACTTTTGAACCTGGAAGTCAAATTCGAACAATCTATATTATAATTTATTGGTTTTTAGCACTTTCATACATTGTTGGTCGTGTTTTAGAACGTTATTATTTGTGTAAAATCAGTGATTTCTTAACCTGGACTGGTTCGTTTTGGCTCGCCGCGATGCTGTATTTATTTTTAATAGTTGTGTCATTCGATTTAGCAAGATTGGTCAACCACTTTATTCCATTTTTTAATAAGTTATTACCAATCAGCTTATTACAAAAGCCATACTTCCTGACTTATTTCGTTGGCGCAGTGGTATTTTTACTCATCGCGATTGGTCATCTTAATGCCATTTTTCCAAGAACGCATTTTGTAAACATTGATTTAGAGGGTAAAATTACAAACCAAAAGCAACTGAAAATTGCCATGGTTTCCGACATTCACCTCGGAACGATTGTTGCCAATATAAGAACACAACGTATTGTAAATCTGATAAATGCTACCAATCCGGATGTCATTTTACTTGCCGGAGATATTGTTGATGAAGATCTGAGTCCGGTCATCAAGCGCAATCTTGGCAAAACGCTCACGCAACTCAAAGCACCTTTGGGTGTTTATGGAATCACCGGAAATCATGAGTATATTGGCGGCGTTGAACCAGCCGTGAAATACCTCGAAGACCATGGTATCAAAGTTTTGCGTGATACAATGATTGAGTTAGTTGAAAATGTGTATGTTGCAGGAAGAGAAGATATTCAGGGACATCGTTTCGGGGGAAAACCCAGAAAATCACTCAAAGACATTATCCAACAAAAAAATGATTCATCAACAATTATTTTATTAGATCATCAACCGGCAGCAATCAACGAAGCTATTCAAAATCAAATAGATCTGATGCTTTCCGGGCATACGCATCATGGTCAGCTCTGGCCACTCAATTACATCACAAAAGCCGTTTATCTGGTTAGTTGGGGCTCAAAGAAATTTGAAAACACCCACGTTTATGTTTCAAGCGGAATTGGTAGCTGGGGACCACCGGTCAGGATTGGAAATCGTCCGGAAGTTGTTGTTATTACGTTGAATTTCAATAAGTAAACAATTTTTCTCAAAGTCATTTCTATTTCATAGATCCAACAACAATCCATTATGTTGATTTATAAAAATTGTTAAATAAAAACCTTGCTTACGCTGATCTAATATTAAAATCAAGAAATCCACTTGCTTTTTATAAGTGAAAATCATTTATTCAACAATGATATCTAATTGAATAACAAATAATTACATCTCAATAAAACACGAAATATAATATACCTGATTCCATTCCGTTTTTAGCGACAGTGATAAGTGCTATTCACCAGCACTTTATCAACAATTCGGAACGTCTTTTTTAATACATTTGCACTCCAAAGAATAATCAAATGTCATTCGATTCAGAAAAATTTGTTGGCGAAGGTTTAACCTACGATGATGTATTGTTGGTTCCGGCGAAAAGCGCAGTTTTACCTCGAGAGGTGAGCCTTCATACGCAGTTTTCGAGAAATATCCAATTGCATATTCCAATCGTTTCAGCTGCAATGGACACAGTAACTGATTCCATTATGGCCATTGCCATGGCTCAGGTCGGAGGAATCGGTGTCTTGCATAAAAACATGACCATTGCCAAGCAGGCAGCAGAAGTACGCAAGGTAAAACGCGCCGAAAATGGAATGATCATCGACCCAATAACCATGAGTGTTGACGCGAAAGTTAGTGATGCCGTTAAAATCATGAAAGATTTTAAAATTGGCGGTATTCCTGTTGTTGACAAAGAAAATCATCTTGTCGGAATTGTGACAAACCGCGATTTAAGATTTGAACGTAAGTTAGATCGGCCAATTACTGAAGTGATGACAAAAGACAATTTGGTGACTACAACTGAATTCACTAACTTTGAGAAGGCCGAAGATATTTTACAGGAATTTCGTATCGAAAAACTCCCTGTCGTTGACAAAGACCGCAACCTAATCGGTTTAATTACCTATAAAGACATCATCAAAATAAAAGAACGTCCGAATGCCTGCAAAGATGAACGCGGAAGATTACGTGTAGCTGCTGCCGTTGGCATCGCATCAGATACACTCGATCGCGTGAAAGCACTTGTAAATGAAGGTGTTGACGCAATTGTTGTCGATACTGCACACGGCCATTCGCGCGGCGTTATCGAGATGTCAAAAAAAATAAAAGCACTATACCCGAATATCGATCTTATCATTGGGAATATTGCAACTGCTGAAGCAGCAAAAGATTTAATTGCTGCCGGAGCAGATGGTATAAAAGTTGGGATCGGTCCGGGATCGATTTGTACAACGCGCATCATCGCTGGTGTTGGCGTTCCTCAGCTTACCGCAGTGTATGATGTGGCTCAGGCATTGAAAAATACCGGAATTCCGGTAATTGCTGATGGAGGCATCCGTTTCACCGGAGATATCGTAAAAGCTTTGGCAGCAGGTGCTTCCACTATTATGGCAGGTTCCCTTTTTGCAGGAGTTGAAGAAGCTCCCGGAGAAACAATCATTTTCGAAGGAAGAAAATTTAAAACTTACCGCGGAATGGGTTCAATAGAAGCCATGCAGGAAGGATCGAAAGATCGATACTTTCAAGATACCGAAGATGATGTAAAAAAACTTGTTCCTGAAGGAATTGTTGGTCAGGTTCCATACAAAGGAACGCTGTCTGAAGTTATCCATCAACTTATTGGCGGATTACGTGCCGGAATGGGTTACACCGGATCTGCAACAATAACCGAACTTCAGAAAGCAAAATTTATTAAAATAACGGCTGCCGGAGTTCACGAAAGTCATCCGCACGACATCACCATAACGCGTGAAGCACCAAATTACAGTAGAATCAATTGATAATGAATTAGTTTTATTTATTGAATACAATAAACTCAGTTTGATATATTTTTTTGAAACAATTAATTAATGATAATAGAAATGAACAAATTAGTTAAATTATTTTTGGTTTTTACCTTTACCATGCCTTTTATTGCAGGCCAGGCACAGTTTTTTAACAACGACAAAAAGACCATTCTTACTGTTGGAAACGAACAGGTGACTGTGAAGGAATTGACAGATGTTTACAAGAAGAACAACGTAAACAACGATATGATTGATAAAAAATCTTTCGAAGAATATGTCGATTTGTATATCAACTTTCGACTGAAAGTACTTGAGGCTGAGTATCTTAAAATGGATACTGCCAAAGCTTTTCAAAAGGAGTTGAATGGCTATCGCGGACAACTCGCCAAACCATATTTTACGGATGAAAAAGTAAGTGAAGAGTTGCTTACCGAAGCCTATAACCGTAAATTGCAAGATGTAAGAGCGAGTCATATATTGCTCAAACTAAACAAAGATGCAAGCCCTGCCGACACGCTCATTGCTTTCAATAAGATTAATGAACTGAGAAACAGGATATTAAAAGGCGAGGATTTTGGTAAAGTTGCCATGGAAGCTTCTGAAGATCCCTCAGCCCGTGACCGAGCAGCTGTTCCAAACCAAAGTCCGTTCCGCCCTGGAAACAAAGGTGATTTAGGTTATTTCTCAGTGTTTGATATGGTTTATCCTTTCGAAAATGGTGCATACAATACTGAAATCGGAAAGGTTTCGAAACCTGTTCGCACTGATTTTGGTTACCATATCATCAAAGTCACTGAAAAACATCCCGCTGTTGGAACGATAGAAGTTGCCCATATTTATGTTGCATTGGTTCCTGATTCTGATAGTGCAACCGTTGCCGAAAAAAACGAAAAAATCAATAATATCTATCAGAAAATTAATGATGGAATGACCTTTGAAGATGCTGTTCGTCAGTTTTCTGAAGACAGAGGTTCAGCTTCACGCGAAGGGAAATTGAGTAAATTTACTTCAAGTCGCATTGTTCCTGAGTTTATTGAAGCTGTAAACAATATGCAGATTGGACAAGTTTCTGCTCCAGTTCATACGATGTATGGATTACATATCATCAAACTGATTGGTGAAGAAAAACCGGGTACCTTCGATCAGGAAAAAGAAAAACTGAAAGAACGGTTGGCAAAAGATGCACGGTCGAAAAAAAGCGAAGACGTTGTCATTCAGAAGATTAAAAAGGATTCTAAATTCAAAGAAAACAGTATAAATTTAGCTGCTTTCACTTCGAAACTCGATACAACACTCACTGAAGGCCACTTTAATGCAACATCATTGCGTGCCTCGGCAAATGAACTTTTCCGATTGGGATCGACCATATACACCGATGGCCAGTTTTCATCCTATATCGCTAAAATTCAGGCTAAACAAGACAATATTACTCCCGAAATGTATGCCAATAAACTTTATAATAGTTATGTTACTGAAACGTGCCTTGCCTATGAAGACTCACAATTGGAGGTAAAATATCCTGAATTTGCCAGTTTAATGAAAGAATATCGTGATGGCATTTTACTTTTCGATCTCACCGATCAAAAAGTATGGACAAAAGCTGTAAAAGATTCAGCCGGATTAGCTGATTTTCACAAGCTGAATCATGCGAAATATGTATGGGCTGAACGGGTTGAAGCAACCATTTTCACCGTTACAAATCCAGCAGACGTAAGCAAAGTGAAGGAAATACTGGTAACAATTGACGATGACGCTGCCGTTGTTGCCAAATTAAGTGCCGACAGCATCCGTTCGGTGAGAATTCAGTCGGGGAAATTTGAAAAAGGAGACAACTCGTATATTGACATGACAGAATGGAAAATCGGCCTTTCAAGTGAATTGAATTCCACGGTTGACAAAAACATTGTTTTCGTAAAAATCAAAGATTTGCTTCCTCCACAGGAAAAATTGTTAACCGAAGCAAAAGGATTGATTACTTCAGACTATCAAACCCATCTTGAGAAAAATTGGATTGAAGAGCTTCGCGCTAAATATCCGGTTGTTATCGATCAAAAAGTGTATGATAAGGTGAAGAAAAAGTATTAAAATATGGTCAAAAACCTGCTGTACATTTTGATTTTCTTGATCTTAAGTTCTTGTAAATCAGGACTTCACAACAATGATGAAATTGTTGCGCAGGTTAACGATTATGAATTATACAAGTCTGATCTTAAAAACATTGTTACAAAAGGCACAAATGCCAAGGATAGCACCATGATGGTGCAAGGGTTTATTGATAGCTGGATTCGGAAATATCTGATTATTGAGCAGGCAGAATACAATTTGTCGCCCGAACAAATGGATTTCGATCAAAAGCTCGAAGATTATCGTAATTCACTGATTACTTACACTTACGAAAGTGAACTTATTCGGCAAAAGCTCGATACCGTTGTTCAGGAATATGAAATTGCATCCTATTATAACCAAAACAAGCAGGATTTCGAGTTGAAATACAATGTTATTAAGGCCGTTTACGTAGTATTACCAATCGAATCAAATAGAAAGAAACTATTCCGAAATCTTTTAAATATGCGAAGTTTCAGTAATGACTCGCTCGAAGAATTTGCGAATAAATATGCACTTTCCTATTATAACGGCTATCGAAGCTGGATTCGTTTTGATGATTTACTTACGCAAGTTCCTATTAAAACCTATAATCAGGAATTGTTTTTACGCGATAATAAATTCATTGAAATTGATGACAAACCCTTCAGCTATCTTATTCTAATCAAAGATTTTATCATAGCAGAAAGCCTTTCACCACTTGAAATGGAGCGAGAAAATATCACAAATATCATCATTAATAAAAGGAAAAGAGAACTGATATCGAAAATGCACCAGGATGTATATGATAAAGCTGTGAAAGAGAAGTCGTTCAAGGTGTTTGATGCAAAATAAACGAAAAGTGAATTTGAGAATGGGGGAATAATGAGCTGCAGATAATTGGTAAAAAGCAAAGTTTTCAGCTAAATAAAACGTCCGAAAATCACGAATATATAATGATAAATAATTGAATTTCAAGATAATGAAACATAAAATAGTCAGCTACTATATTTTGATAATGATAGCGATGTTTATTACTTCCGGTAAACTAAATGCCCAGGTAATTGATCAGGTAATTGCCGTTGTCGGTAAAAATGTCATTTTACAATCCGATATTGAAAACCAATATATACAATACCGGTTGCAACGAGGAATATCAGGAAGTGCAAAATCAATTCGCTGTACCATTCTGGAAGATTTGCTCTTTCAAAAATTATTACTGAATCAGGCCGAACTGGATAGTATCACAATTACGGATCCGCAGGTTGAACAGGAAATGGAAAGAAGGCTGAAGTATTTTATTGGTGAATTAGGTTCACAAGAGAAACTGGAAGCCTATTATAACAAAAGCATAAGTCAGATAAAATCGGAATTGCGGCGGTTGGTAAAAGATCAATTACTTGGCGAAGAAGTCCAGAATACAATAATGAGCAAAGTTGAAGTGACGCCCGGCGAGATAAAGGCTTACTTAAAAGACATGCCAAAAGACAGTATTCCGATGGTGAACACCGAATATGAAATTGCCCAGATAGTCAAAAATCCACCTGTCAGCATCGACGAAAAGTTAGCAGTGAAAGAACGCTTATTCGAACTTAGAAAACGCATTTTGGCAGGTGAACGCTTTTCAACATTAGCGGTACTTTATTCAGAAGATCCGGGATCAGCAAAAAAAGGTGGTGAATTAGGCTTTTATGGACGGGGTGAGTTATATCCTGAATTTGAAGCCGTTGCATTTAAATTAAAAGATGGTGAAGTTTCGGAGATTGTGGAGACACAAGCCGGTTTTCATATTTTACAAATCATTGATCGCCGCGGCGACTATGTAAACGTGCGTCATATTCTGCTGATGGCAAAGGTATCACCTGAAGCGCTTGATAATGCCCGCAAAGAGCTTGATTCTGTTGCTGTTAAGATAAGAAATAAAGAAATTACATTTGAACAAGCTGTCGAAAAATACTCCGAAGATCCGAATAAATCAAACGGAGGATTATTGCTCAACCCATATACAGGAGGCATCCGCTTTGAGGCTGATATGTTAGATCCACAGGTTTCTTTCGTCATTGAAAAGTTGGCCGTTGGTGAACTTAGCGATCCAGTTCCAATGAAAACAGAAGATGGAAAAGATGCATACAGACTTTTGCTTTTAAAACAAAAAACAACGCCACATCAGGCAAATATAAAGGAAGATTATAACCGAATTCAAGGTTGGGCGCTCGAAAAAAAGAAAAAGAAAGCGGTTGACGATTGGATTCGAGGCAAGTCGCAAAAGGCATTTGTGAACATTTCAGATGAATATTCCGATTGTACATTCAAATTCAATTGGAAGACTGAGTAAATTCAATATTAACAGCAAATTCGTATATGATTCAATATAAAACAGACGTTGAGGCAGCAGATGCACTTTTACAAAAATACAATGCTTTACGAAAAGAAATTGCCCGCGTAATTGTTGGCCAGGATGAGGTAGTGAAAAATACCTTAATTTCAATTTTCTGCAAAGGCCATGTGTTGCTTGTAGGCGTTCCTGGTTTAGCTAAAACATTGTTAGTTAATACAATAGGTAAAGTTTTAGGCCTTTCATTCAGTCGAATTCAGTTTACCCCGGATTTAATGCCATCTGATATCATTGGCACTGAAATTTTAGATGAGACCAGAAAATTTAAATTTATTAAAGGGCCGGTTTTTGCAAATGTCATCCTTGCCGATGAAATAAACCGTACTCCGCCCAAAACACAGGCTGCACTTTTAGAAGCCATGCAGGAAAAATCAATCACAGTTACAGGACAAACGCATTTGCTTCAGGAACCTTTTTTTGTATTGGCAACGCAAAACCCCATTGAACAGGAAGGTACCTATCCCCTACCAGAAGCCCAGCTCGACCGTTTTATGTTTAATTTATGGTTGGATTATCCATCTTTCGATGAGGAGATTTTGGTTGTAAAAAATACTACTTCCGGGATCACGAATACATTAAGCGAAGTGATGAGCGCCGAAGAAATTCTATATTTTCAACAATTGGTTCGTCGTGTGCCTGTTGCAGATAATGTATATCATTATGCAGTTAATTTGGTTTCTAAAACACGGCCAAACACTGCATTGGCGCATGAATGGGCAACTAAATATATCAGTTGGGGCGCTGGTCCGCGGGCTTCACAGTATTTAATCATCGGAGCCAAATGTAATGCGCTGCTAAATGGAAGATATTCACCTGATATAGAAGATGTTAAATCCGTTGCGCTTCCTATTCTTCGGCATCGGTTGGTTCGAAACTATACAGCCGAGGCTGAAGGAGTTTCTTTGCAAAGTATTATTGAAAAATTGATGTAAATAACAAGATAAAAGGTTCGGCTGGTGAAACTCTATAATGGAGAAATAACTAAGAACCATCACAATCAACGATTTATGCTTCAATTTTCTGACTAAAAAATGATAAAATCAATCTAAAACACTGAAAATGAATAGTAATCGTAAAATTTATTGGGGCATTGCCGGAATTGTTACGCTATTGCTTGTAGTTTGGTTTTTTGTGAAACCAAATGAAAGTGAAACGGTTACACTCGAATCACCGGTGAAACAAGGTCTTTTTGTTATAAGCGTGACAACCACCGGTGAACTTGAAGCAAAAAATTCTGAGAAAATTTATGGTCCATCTTCTTCCGGCTTGCGTGAGGCGCGTATTTGGGAGCTGAAAATTGACGATATCATCGCCGATGGAAGCATCGTTGATTCAGGTGATTATGTTGCCAGTCTAGATCGCACCGAACTTACCAATAAGTTAAAGGACAAGGAGATAGAGATTGAACAATATCAGAATAATTTCACGAAAACACAGCTCGATACCACCATGGAACTGCGGGGAGCGCGCAACGATTTAGTCAACTTGAAATATGCCATGGAGGAAGCACAAATTGGTGTAGATCAATCTATTTATGAACCGCCAGCTTCGCAACGTCAGGTTCAGATCGAACTCGACAAATCGAAAAGATCATACGATCAGGCTGAAAGGAATTACTCGCTTCGTACTGAAAAAGCGGTGGCAAATATGTCGGAAGTGTCCACAGCACTCAAAAAGAAACAAGGCGAATATGCTAAGTTGGTTGAGTTAATAAACCAATTTACTGTAAAAGCGCCCAAAGCTGGAATGGTCATTTATCAGCGTGACTGGGAAGGAAAAAAACGTGGCATCGGCTCAACTGTCAGCGCATGGGAAAATGTTGTGGCAACACTGCCAAATTTACGCGAAATGATTACCAAAACCTATGTGAACGAAATCGATATTTCGAAAGTGAAAGCCGGACAAAAAGTGAATGTTGGTATTGATGCATTTCCTGATAAAAAATTCACCGGTGAGGTTATTGAAGTGGCAAATATTGGAGAGCAAATCCGCAACTCAAACGCTAAGGTTTTCGAAGTGAAAATAGCAGTAAACGAGTATGATTCGATTGTTCGGCCAGCCATGACGACCAAAAATACCATTATCACGAATGAGATTGATAGCGTGATGTTCATTCCGCTTGAAGCCATGCACAACAACGATTCCGTACAATATGTCTTTACATCGGAGCGGCGTCAACAAGTTATCACCGGAAAATCAAATGAAAATGAAATCATCATCCTTGGCGGACTTTCAGCCTCGGACAAGGTGATGCTCACTACACCTGAAAAACCAGAAGATTACGAATTTAGTTATCTTTCAAAGGAGCAGATTGACAGCTTCAAAACAAAAAAAGACACAACTGAAAATGAGGAAAAAACTGCAAAACCTCAAATGCGGGGCTCACAAAATTTCGGAGGTGGCACTGATAGCAAACGACCTCCGGGAAATAATGGTGGTCAACGAATGAATCGTTCCCCAAAACGCTAATCGTTTATGGAAAGGTATTGGGAAATAGTGCAGGTTGCCATCGAAGCAGTCTTTGCAAATCGGGCACGATCAATTTTAACAGCATTAGGAATTATTTTTGGAGTTGCTGCCGTTATTGCCATGATGGCGATTGGAAAAGGTGCCCAACAGGAAATCCTGAACCAGATAAAATTGGTTGGTGTGAATAATATCATCGTCAAAGCCAAAGTTGAAAAGAAAAGTGCTTCGGAAGACGAACAGGCCGGCAAAAGTCAGAGTAAACAATTTTCTCCCGGTCTCACACTTATGGATGCCAATGGAATCCGGACTATTATTCCGACTATCAAAAAAGTTAGTCCGGAAGTGACTTACGAAACAACAATCATCAACAGCGGAAAAAAATTACAAGCCAGACTGAATGGAGTGACACCGGATTATTTCACGATTTTCAATCTTAATCTATCTGATGGTCTGATGTTTAACAACGAACAGTTGGAAGCCGGTAGTCCTGTTTGCATCATCGGCCCGGGAGTGAAAGCGAAGTTGTTTACCACCGAAAATCCGATCAATAAATACGTAAAATGTGGTAATATCTGGTTGAAAGTGATTGGCGTTCTGGAAAACAGGATTGTTGGATCAAAGACTACCGAAGATTTCGGGATAACCGATTACAGCAGCGACATTTATGCACCTATTCAAACCGTTTTATTACGTTATAAAGATCGTTCTTTGGTTACCAGCAGTTCACTTGGCGGAGGAAATACTGCTGTGATGTTTTCAGGAGGCGGAATGACAACATTTTCAAGCGGTTCAGAATCCGAAACAGATGGTAACTATCATCAGTTAGATAAAATTGTCGTGCAGGTTGACGATTCAAAAAACCTGAGCGTCACCACCAAATTATTAAATCAGATGCTTAAAAGACGGCATCAACAGGTTGAAGATTTCGAAATTACCGTTCCTGAACTCCTTTTAAAACAGGAGCAACGAACCAAAGACATTTTCAACATCGTATTAGGTGCAATAGCAGGAATCTCGTTGTTGGTTGGTGGAATTGGTATTATGAATATTATGTTAGCTTCGGTTATGGAACGAATCCGTGAAATAGGTGTTCGCAGATCCATTGGCGCTACGAAACAGGATATTATTTTGCAATTTTTGGCCGAAGCAACTTTGATAAGTATTAGCGGTGGTTTAATAGGAATTTTTCTGGGCGTTGTAATGGCACGGATTATTACAGAAACCACTGAAATTCTGACCATTGTATCAATTTGGTCTATTCTCATTTCATTTGGTGTCGCTGCTACCGTTGGCATCGTTTTCGGATATTTACCAGCCCGCAAAGCTGCCGAACAAGATCCAGTTACCTCACTTCGACATGATTAATGTTTCAATTTTCTTTAATGATCGAAAAATGAAAAAAAATACATTTCTTCACCGGTATTTCAATCTCAAACAGTTATTTTCCATTACGTTACTGATGAGCTGTGTCACAGTATTTTCACAAGAAATACCCGAGTATCTGGAATTAAATAATGTGATAAACCTTGCCCAGCAACAATCGCCTGATGCGCAAATGGCAAAACATCGCTTCCGAAGAAGCTACTGGGAATTCCGGACGTTCAAAGCAGGTTACCTGCCTAATCTTCAACTAACTGCAACATTACCTAACTACTCGAGAAGCATCGACCCGATCACTCAATCGAATGGTACAGAGATATATCAGGAACGGCAGATATCCCGCTATACGACAAATCTGATTCTAAATCAAAAAGTCGGACTGACAGGCGGTGAGGTTTTTTTGCAATCCGGGCTGCAACGTCTTGATAACTTTTATACGGATACAACCACGCATCAATTCCTGTCATCGCCCATCAACATCGGATTCAGACAACCGATCTTTGGTTACAATTCGTATAAATGGGATAAGCAAATTGAACCGATGCGCTATGAAGAAGCGCTTCGCATATACCTCGAGACAAACGAACAAGTTGCGATAACAGCTGTAAATCACTTCTTTAACTTATTAATGGCGCAGATTGAACGTGATATCGCAATTAAAAATCAATCGAATTACGATACACTTTACAATATTGCCCGTGGGCGGTATGTGCTGGGTAAAATAGCTGAAAATGAGCTTCTTCAACTCGAATTGAACCTTTTAAGTGCCAATGCGGCCGTCGAAAATGCAGATCTTGATTACCAGAATATGCTATTCACTTTCAAGTCGTTTATGCGCATCAAATCGAATCAGCCATTGATACTTATTCCACCATCGGAAGCCGAACATTTCACGATTAATGTTGACGAAGCCATCACAAGTGCCAAAACTAATACTTCGTCCGGAATAAATTTCGAACGCCAGTTGCTCGAAGCCGAAAGCCAGGTGAATCAGGCACAAATGCAAGGTAGGTTCGATGCCGAATTGTATGCCACCTTTGGATTGACACAAACAGCTTATGTCATCAAGGAAGCTTACAAAGATCCGTTGGATGGCGAACAGGTTTCGTTGGGAATTGTGGTGCCCATCCTCGATTGGGGACAAGCCAAAGGCCGAATCCGTATGGCTGAATCAAACCTCGATTTGGTGAAAACATCGGTTGAGCAGGCTCGTATCGA
>CANNKD010000079.1 GCA_947505205.1 Bacteroidota bacterium
AACCGGTTGCTTTCGACCATGACTGCCGCGAAGGAATTTGTGGAGCATGCAGCTTATACATCAATGGCCGTCCGCATGGACCGGATCGTGGAATTACCACATGCCAGATGCACATGCGAAACTTCAAACATGGCGATTCAATCACCATTGAGCCGTGGCGTGCCAAACCTTTTCCGGTAATCAAAGATTTAATGGTTGATCGCTCAGCTTTCGACGAAATCATTCAGGTTGGCGGCTTTGTTTCGGTGCGCACCGGCGGAATTCCGGATGCAAATGCAATTCCAATCCCTCGACGCAATGCCGAATTAGCTATGGATGCAGCAGCCTGTATCGGTTGTGGTGCCTGTGTTGCAGCTTGTAAAAACGCCAGTGCCATGTTGTTTGTTTCAGCCAAAGTATCGCAGTTTGCTTTGTTGCCTCAAGGCCGTGTGGAAGCAAAAGAGCGCGTTCAACGCATGGTTGCCAAAATGGACGAACTTGGTTTTGGAAACTGCACAAATACCTACGCCTGCGAAGCCGAATGCCCGAAAGAGATCTCGGTTTCGAATATCGCCCGTATGAATCGGGAGTTTCTGAGCGCGAAACTGGTTGACCATCAGCAATTATAAAAAAAAAGCCCTCGCCGAAAACGAGGGCTTTTTTTTATTTATAACGCAAAATGCGTTGCGCATTTTGCGTTATAAATTTAAATCATGTGGCATCTGGCTTTCTGTGTTTTACGGTTTTCAATAAATTAATCTTCATTTCCTTTAGAAAATCCTAAATTTGAGCCTTCAAAATTATCATTTCAGAAATGTTATTTTCACAAGTCATTGGTCAGCAAGCGGTTAAAAACAGATTGATTCAGTCGGTTCAACACAATAGGGTGAGTCATGCACAATTGTTTTTGGGTCCGGAAGGAAGTGGTAAATTGGCCTTAGCTTTGGCTTATGCGCAATATATCAACTGTAAAAATCGCACATTATCAGATAGTTGTGGCGTTTGTCCGTCCTGTGTTAAGATGGCCAAACTTTCGCATCCCGATTTACATTTTATTTTCCCGACCACAATCACAAAAAAAGTAAAAAAAGAACCGGAATCTATATTGTTTCTGGAAGAATGGCGGAAGTTTGTCATTGAACAAAAGGGCTATTTCAATGCAAATCACTGGTACGATTATCTGGGCGTGGAGAATAAGCAGGGAACGATCTATGCCCGTGATGCCAACGAAATCATCCGGAAATTGCAATACAAATCGTATGAAGGAGAATATAAAATTACCATTCTCTGGATGCTCGAGAAAATCAATCCCACCGCTGCAAATAAAATGTTAAAGCTTCTCGAAGAACCTCCTGATAAAACGATTTTCATATTATTGGCCGAGGAACAGGAACAAATTTTACCGACAGTTAGGTCGAGAGCTTATCTTGTAAAAATACCCAAAATCACCGACAGTGATTTACTCCATGCGCTTATGCAACATTTCGATTGTCGTGAAGCCGACGCCCGCGATGCCGCGCTGATGGCGCAAGGCAACTGGATTGAAGCCTTGCGCTTGTTCGAAAACTCAGAAGAAGAAAAATATAATTTCCAGACTTTTCAGCAATGGATGCGGCTCTGTTTCAAGGTTTCCATCATTGAATTATCCGATTTTTCGGCTAATATTGCTACCATCGGGCGTGAACGGCAAAAGTCGTTCCTGCTTTACGGATTACACCTTTTTCGTAATGGATTGCTCTTCAATAATCAAATCAGCAAACTGGTGCGTCTGCCGGCCGATGAACACGATTTTCATGCGAAATTTGCTTCGTTCGTGAACGGAGGTAATGTGTTACCAATGGTTAAGCTGATGGAAGATAGCATATTGCATATTGAACGCAACGCCAATCCGTCTATCCTTTTCATGGATACGAGTTTGAAAATGGTGAAGCTGTTGAAGATGAAGGTCTGATAAGGTGAAAAGGAAAGTGATGCCCAGCCGGGCTTATTCATTTTTACGATTTATCGTATCTTTGTTTCATGAACCTGATTGTATGATGTTTTGCGACAAAGATCAGAAAGTTCCTGCCGCAATGGATTTTTAATATTTGCCTTCGATTTAAGTTAATTTTGTAAAAAAATAAAAAATGCCGGAGATAAGTAGATTTTTTGGAATCATTATTGCGATGTATGCAAAAGATCATTTTCCGCCGCACTTTCACGCAAAGTATGGCGATTTTGTTGGATTGTTTAACATCGAATCAGGTGATTTATTGGAGGGCAATATGCCTCGTAGAGCCATTCGGTTAATACAGGATTGGACCGAGTTGCATCGACTAGAATTAATGTCTAATTGGATAGAAAGCCAAAAAGACAATCCTGAATTACATAAAATTGCTCCACTAGAATAAAACAATATTACCATGATACATCTTGTGAAAAGCATCAAAAATGTTGAACCTTTCAAACTAAATATCCTGTTTAACACAGGTGAGGCAAAAACAATTGATTTTTCTCAAAAACTCATTGAATGGTCAAAATCAGAAAATTCAAAGTTTAAGGATTTACTTAATCCTGAATACTTTGTGACTGTAAAATTGCATACCGAACTTGAGACTGTTTATTGGGAAAATGGAATCGATTTTTGTCCCGATACTTTGTTTGAGTGGGGCAACTAAGTTCATTATCTTCTCCTCTGCTGGTTTCTGCTGGCGCAGATTTACCTTCGGTGAGATCGCTGCGCTAAGTTGTAATCAATGCCTTTGAAAAACCTTGAAAAAGCAATATTAATCTGCCATTGACAGCAATTTGTACAAAGCAAATCGCATTGGCTATTTTGTTTTATCTTTGCTTCATAAAATAGAAAATAATGACCGACAACAACGCAGAAAAAAACGTGGAGTCCTTTCAGGCGAGAGGCTGCTGTCGCGCACCCAATACATACGATTCAAACGATCAGGTTTTTAGTCACAGTTGCTGCAAAATGGATGAGTTTAACTGGCTCAAGGATTTCGACACTGCGACAGCAAATAACAAGCCTCAGATGCTTGAGGTAAGGTTTAAAAATGGCCGGAAAGATTTTTTTGTTTATACTGGTGACGCTACAATAAAAGAAGGAGAATTTTTAGCGGTTGAAGCAGCTTCGGGGCACGATATCGGAATCGTTGCATTGGCAGGTGACATTGTGGCTGCCCAAATGAAACGAAAAAAAGTAAACCTGAAACCCGAAGAACTAAAGAAAGTCTACCGTCATGCCAAAATTGCTGACATCGAAAAATGGATGAGTGCGGTTGAACTCGAGTACAACACCTTATTTCGATCCAGAGAGATTTCGATTGATCTGAAACTGGATATGAAGTTGAATGACATTGAATATCAGGGAGATAAAACAAAAGCCATCTTTTATTATACTGCCGAAGATCGTGTTGACTTTCGTGAACTCATAAAAAAATTAGCCGAAGAATTTCATATCCGTATCGAGATGCGGCAAATTGGAATGCGGCAGGAAGCAGCAAAATTAGGTGGTATCGGTTCATGTGGAAGAGAGTTGTGTTGCGCATCATGGATGACTGATTTTCAATCAGTTACCACCGGTGTAACCCGTGTGCAACAGCTTTCACCCAATCCTCAAAAGTTAGCCGGACAATGTGGCAAACTGAAATGCTGTTTAAACTACGAATACCATGCCTATGCAGATGCTTTCCAGCATTTTCCGGATGAAAGAACAGTACTGAAAACCAAAAAAGGGGATGCAGCATTCCAGAAAAGCGACATTTTTAAAGGTTTGATGTGGTATTCCTACACCAACGATCGCTCGAGTTTAATGGCAATTCCAATTGAAAAAGTGAAGGAAATATCAGAAGGAAATGCAAAAGGAATCATCCCTGAGAAACTGGAAGATTTTGCCTTTTTGAAAGAGATCGTTCATACGGAATATGAGAAAAATATCAAACTGGAAGGCGATTTAAATCGATTCGATTAAAATTACCCATTTTAATTAGGTTTTAATATGTTCAATATCAAAAATATACTATTTTTCGTTTGTGTTGGAATGGTATCCGTTTTAATGGTTTCGTGCGGTGAGAAAGCCTTGTTTGATGATAATATTGCTATCAAACAGGGTGTTTGGACTCCTGATGAAAATGCACTTTTCGAGGTGAATATTCAAGATACCACCATTTCTTATAAGTTTTATATCAATATCCGGCACACCGAGGCTTATCGGTTTAGCAACCTTTATATTTTTATGAATACAAGGTTTCCAAATGGCAATATCACCCGCGATACGCTCGAATGTTTGCTTGCAACACCGGCAGGTAAATGGCTCGGAAAAGGTTTTGGAGAATTGAAAGACAATCAGATACTATTGAACTCCGCCTTGCGTTTTCCTCTGAAAGGGAAATATACTTTTGAGCTTGAACAAGGAATGCGTGTAAAGGAACTCAAAGATATTACAGATATCGGAATTAGAATTGAAAAATCCTTTTAGTAACCAGTAACGTTTGCAAAATGAAATCATCGCCGAAAAAGGAAAATTTCTTAAAATACATCATCAGACTTTGGCTTTTATTCTTTGTTTTTTTATTCGGATTAGGCATTTTCTTTTATGGAATAGCAAACGAATGGTTTGGTGACATGCCATCGTTCAGCGATTTGGAAAATCCACAGACAAACCTGGCTTCTGAAGTATATTCTGCTGACAAAGTTTTATTAGGGACTTATTACGTCGAAAACAGATCAAACAGCTCATACAGTGATCTTTCCCCAAATTTGGTAAATGCCTTATTAGCAATTGAGGATGTGCGTTTTACCGAACATTCCGGTATAGACCTGAAAGCACTTTTTCGCGTTGCGTGGGGCGTTGCAACCGGAAATAGCAAAGGCGGTGGCAGCACACTCACCCAGCAATTGGCTAAAAACTTGTTTCCACGTGAGCAGAATCTTTCTATAACCCAATTGATTATCCGAAAATTCCAGGAATGGGTTACGGCTATCAAATTAGAACATAATTATTCCAAGCAGGAAATCATTGCCATGTATTTGAATACAGTTCCTTTTGGGAGTCATTCGTTTGGAATCAAATCAGCGGCACTCACATTTTTCAATAAATCGCCTGATTCACTGCTTCTTGAAGAAGCTGCATTGATGGCTGGCGTGGTGAATGCCCCAACCTGGTACAGTCCTGTTCGCAATCCTGAAAGGGCTTTGAAAAGAAGAAATCTGGTGTTGCAACAGATGTTTATAAATAAATTTATCACAAAGGAAGTGTATGATTCGGTTATTCAGATACCATTGGATATGTCGAATTACGGAATCATGGATCATAACAGTGGTCAGGCAACGTATTTTCGGGAGTTTTTAAGAGGAGAACTGCATAAATGGGCTGCATCGCACTTCAAGGCCGACGGCAAACCTTACGATATTTATAAAGATGGGCTGAAGATACACACCACCATCAATTCACGTATGCAGCAGTATGCCGAGGAAGCCATTCGTGAGCATCTTAGTGGCGATTTACAGCCAAATTTTTATGCCCATTGGAAATACCATTCCTATGCACCTTTCGTTTTTCCTGAAAATGAAATTGCTGCCGAAGTGGATAAAATCATGAATCAGGCTGTGAGACGTTCCGACAGGTATCGGTTAATGAAAAAGTCAGGAGCATCAAGTGATGAAATCTCCCAGTCGTTTCGCATGCCAATCCGTATGCGGGTTTTCACATGGAATGGCACGCTCGACACCATCATGACACCGATGGATTCGATCAGGTATTACAAATTTTTCCTGATGGCCAGCATGATGTCGGTTGAATCGAAAACGGGTTATGTCAGGGCGTATGTTGGTGGAAATGATTACCGATTCTTTCAATATGATCACGTAACCCAGTCAAGACGGCAGGTTGGCTCCACTTTCAAGCCATTCTTATATACGCTTGCCATGCAGGATGGCGAGTTTACGCCTTGTTACAAAGTGCCGAATATAAGTTATAGCGTGCAATTGTTCGATGGTTCGTATTGGGAACCAAAAAACTCATCCAAAGAACGACTGGGCGAAGAAGTAACCTTGAAATGGGCATTGGCAAATTCTAATAACTGGATATCTGCTTATCTGATTAAACGCTTTTCGCCTGAATCGGTGATACAGATGGCTCGAAAAATGGGCGTTACATCACCCATCGATCCTGTTCCGGCAATTGCGCTTGGTACTCCCGATCTGACTTTGTACGAAATGGTTGGCGCCATGAATACTTTTGCCAATAAAGGATTGTTTATCAAACCTATTTTCGTAACAAAAATCGAAGATAAGCACGGCAATATCATCGAGCGATTCGTTCCTGATAAGAACGAAGCCATCGACGAAGTCACCGCTTATAAAATGATTGAACTGATGAAGGGCGTGGTGGAAGAA
Source organism: Bacteroidota bacterium (assembly GCA_947505205.1). Lineage (GTDB taxonomy): Bacteria > Bacteroidota > Bacteroidia > Bacteroidales > F082 > CAJBPB01. The sequence continues at coordinate 6,367 of CANNKD010000079.1, forward strand.
GGTACTGCCAGACGATTACAGTTTAAGTATGGTTTGACCAATCCAATTGCAGGTAAAACAGGAACCACGCAAAACCAGAGCGATGGCTGGTTTATGGGCATCACACCTGAGTTAGTTACAGGCGTTTGGGTTGGGTGCGAAGACCGAAGTGCGCATTTCCGTAGTATTACCATGGGACAAGGTGCCAATATGGCCTTGCCAATTTTTGCGCTCTATATGCAAAAGGTGTATGCTGATCGTTCACTGAAAATAAGCCAGGGTGATTTTGAAAAACCACTAACTGATATTTCCCTCGATTTCGACTGCGAACGTTATGATAAAGTGAATCGAATAAACAGCAAGACCAATAAAAGCAGTCTGGAAGATGATTTTTAGCCTTGATTATTGAAAGAATGATCTACACAGATTTCTTATTACCAATAGGTTAAGCGATATTTATTTTATTGTTTTGATGTCATCATGTTGACTTGAATTGATGTTTGGTATATATTTGACAAAAATTGTCAAAAACTGAAGTGCCGCATGCAAAGTCTGGGAGAAATATTGAGAAAATTACGTAACGAAAAAGGCTTGTCTTTACGAGGAGTTGCTGATACCGTTTCAATTGATTCGGCAATTTTGAGTAAGATTGAACACGGACAACGTAAAGCAACCAGACAGCAAATCGTTAAATTAACGCATTATTATAATGCAGATGAAGATGAATTGATGACCTGCTGGCTTTCCGAAAAAATGGTTTACCGGATGGCTGATGAAAAATTAGCTGCGCAAGCCATAAATCTTGCAGAACGGAAGATTGCTTATCATGCTTTTAAAAAAATAGATCGAAAAAATCTAATAATCCAGATTGGAGATTCCTTGGGTAAATTCTGGAAAATTCAAAATGCATGGATTTTTGGGTCGTTTGCAAGGGAAGATGATAATCCAGAAAGTGATATTGATATTGCTATTAAAACCGAGGATGACTTCAGTTATTTTGATTTAGCTGAGGTTAAGTTTGAACTCGAAAAATTAGTCCATCGTAAGGTGGACGTAGGTTTTATCGATGCTTTTAAACCTTATATTCTGGAACATATCAAACCTGATTTACAAAAGATTTATGAAAGACCGCCATCTTGATAACCTTGTTCGGTTGCAACACATAAATCAAGCAATCACGCGAATTCAATACTATGTTAAGAATGAGAATCTGAACAGTTTTCTTGAAAATCAATTGATTCAGGATGCGGTCTTGTTTAAGTTTTCTGTGATTGGCGAAGCAATCATTCATGTTGAAAATGAGACACTATCGAAATATGATTACCCTTGGTATAAGGTTAGATCGTTCAGAAACCTGATCGCTCACGAATATTTTAACATTAAAATTAGTGCAGTTTGGCAAATAATTATTTCTGATTTATCTGTATTACAGCAAGTTATTCAAGTAATGATTAAGGATTTTACATAAAGTTGTTTAATCAACTTTCATTTCTTCAACAATATACAAAGGTCTTTTCCTAACTGTTGTATTTATACGGCTGATATATTCTCCAATAATTCCAATTGCAATCAATTGTATTCCACCGATAAACATAGAACTGATAATCAACGAGGTCCAGCCTGTAATTGTCTGATTGAGAATAAAATGACTGATCAAAGCATAGATAATTACCAGCAGGGAAAATCCTGAAACTACGAATCCGGCTGTGGTAGCTATTTTCAATGGAACATCTGAAAAGGCAGTGATACCATCAATGGCAAAACGGATCATTTTGCGCAACGGATAACCGGTAGTTCCATATTTGCGGGCATCGCGATCGAACTCAACGAAAGTCTGTTTGTACCCCAGCCAGGCAATTTGTCCGCGAAGGAATTTTACCGGTTCAGGCATTTCTTTCAGATGATCAACGATCACGCGGTCTATCAATCTGAAATCACCGGTATCAATCGGAATGGCAACGCCCGTGAGTTTTACCATCAACCGATAGAATATTTTTGCAGTTAATTTCTTGAAAAATGATTCGCCTGAACGTGAGTTTCTTTTTGCATAAACCACTTTGTATCCGGTTTTGTATTTTTCATACATCTCACAAATTAGTTCCGGTGGATCCTGTAAATCGCCATCAATAATTACAACTGCTTCACCTTGAGTTTGTTCCAGACCGGCAGTCACAGCAATCTGATGCCCGAAATTCCGGCTGAAACTAAGGTATTTCACCTTCGAATCGGTTTCGGATAATTCCTTGATCACTTGCAGCGAATTGTCGGTACTGCAATCGTTTACAAAAATCAATTCGAAATCATTACTGATTGATCGCACAGCTTTGATCAAACGGTTGTACAACTCCGGCAACCCTTTTTCTTCGTTAAAGATCGGAATGACAACTGAAATGTCCATTTTTTTCATTTTCGGCTCAGGAGTTTATAGGTTACAATATCATTCTGCGTTTCCATAATTACAGTTTCAAATGTTGATAAAAGATAATCTTTCAGTTTTGGTTGATAGGTAACCACATGATAACCAGGTTCAAGCTTTTTCCAATCTTTTATTTCAGTATTTATTCCTTTGTCTTGAAGCAAATAAATATAAGGCCTTAGCATGGTATTGTAACCATCATAAAGGATGTAAGTATTTTTCAAATCGTGTTTTCCATTTAGGGCATCGCGCAAAAAATAAGTAAGCGTATAATCGGTGCCCTCGTACGGATTATCCTTTGGTTTGTAGGATTGTTGGGTGATGGCCACGATCTGAAAGCTTAGAAAGATCGAAATCGAGGAAATGATAATGTATTTTACTGGTTTCCTGTAAAGTGGATTAACTTTCAGATAATCAGTTATTTGCAATAAGAATCTAAAGAAAACAGAAATCAGTATAGCGAAAAAAGGATAAAGTGGTAAATCGTACCAAACCAATTTTGTTTTCGAATAGGAGATGATCAGAAAATAGCTGACAATCAGCAACAACGAAAAAATTGTGAGGTTTAAAATGCGCCGATCTTTTTTGAAAATCAATCCAGCTGCAGCTCCAAATGGAAGCAATAGATAAAATGCTTTATACCGTGATAGAACCAAATGATCATAGTAAAAACTAAATGGTTCATTGTGATATTCAATGGTTTGCAGGTAGCGACCCCAGATTTCATTCTCTCCAACCGCTTTTAAATATCCGGGTGCTGCCATCTCACGAAACAAATAATAACCGCCAACCAGAATAATAAATAAAGCAGAACCAATATAGAAATGTTTGTTTTTCAGTAAGTTAACAAACTGTTTACGATAAACGGAATAAAGGAAAATGGCAGGTAAAAAAAGCAAAGCGGAAATGCTTTTGGTAAGAACACCAAGTGCAAGGCTGAAAAAGAAGGCATAAAGATGTTTTGGCTGACGGTTTTCAATAAACTCCCAAAACATCAGGCAGTTTAATGTCGTAAAAAAAACAAGTAATGCATCATAATCGCCTGTGCGTGTGCCATGTACATCAACATAACCTTTCGAACTTAACAATACAACGGCCGCGATAAATCCAATCCAGATGTTATTGGTTTGCCTTTTAACGAAGAAGAAAATCAAAAGAATCGTTGCCGCACCAGCTAAGGCAGATGGAATGCGCATGGCAAATTCAATTGGATTGATAAAATTCATTAAAAATGACTGTATCCAAACGAGAAGTGGTGGTTTGGTATTCCACAAATCGGGTTGTCCAAGGTGTTTTGTGACAAGTAAATCGCCTGATTCCCACATTTCATAAGCATTTACCGTAACGCGGGCTTCGTCCCAAATACGTATGGTAAGATTACCAAGATGACCAAACAATGGAAAGTACATCAAAAATAAAAGCAGGATGAAAACAGTAATCTCAATTTTACTGAAGGAAAATTTGGTATTTAAACTATTCATCCTGAAAAAAATTGCTATTTTTTGCGATTATTCTCTTTTATCAGGCAAAGTTAATTTTATTGTCGCTGTATTTTTAAACGATAATGGCTGTAGTTGGATATTTTAAATATACTTGACCAAACCACTGGAAATTTGACTTCGCTCATGGCGATTTATTTAAAAGGTACTGAAAATAAAAAAGCCTTGAATTTCTTCAAGGCTTTTCTGTGTGTCTGTAAGCTGAATATTTATTAAGCTTTTCTGACGTTTACGGCATTAAGTCCTTTACGGCCATCTTGAAGCTCGAAAGTTACAACATCGTTTTCTTTGATTTGATCAATCAAGCCATTGGCGTGTACGAAATACTCTTTGGTTGATTCTGCGTCTTTAATGAATCCAAAACCTTTTGAATTGTTAAAGAATTTTACGGTACCTTTGTTCATTGTATTAAATTTGTTAAAATATATGCGGCAAAGATAATAACAATTTATTAACAAGTGAAAAAAATTTATTTATTTGATTTTTAATTACTTAAACACTTCCAATCTTTCCTCAAAGTTTGTTATTAAGAGCCTGTAAATTATTCATTATAAAATAGATACGTCTTTTTTACGATCTGTTTTTTGGCTGAAAAATAAAGTTGTAAATGCTAAAGAATCTTGAAAAAGGCAGTGGAAATGAGGTAGATAAGCAATCAAAATTCAGAAATCAGAGTCTCTTCGTGTTCATAATTTATTTTTTTCACCCAATTTTTGGGTTTTACTCTCAGCTTCTTAATCCCAGACAAACTTCCAGTTTCCATCACTTTGTCGTTTCCAAATTGTGTGAAAAATACCTGTTTCTGTAATCATTTTGCCGTCTTTATCAGGAGCGGTAAAACTGTAACTACCGTAGGTGTATGCAAGATCTCCCGAAATTGAAACTTCAACAAAAGTTGGACTCCAGTTGAGTTTCATTCCGGTGAAATCTTTTTTTGAATAATAATCTGCGATGAATGCTTTGCCTTGAATAAGTTCGTTGTTTCGCTCAATAACGGCATCTTTGTCGGCAAAAGATATAAAAGCCTTGGCAATACCTTCAGTGGATGCCATCAAGGCAAAGGCTTTTTCTGTTTCAAAAACTTCCTTTTTTAATAGTACCAAAGGTTTCCGCTTTTGTTGACAAGCCACAAAAAGCATAAAAATAACAGAAAGGATTGCGATTCTTTTCATGATAATTTCAATTTTTCAACTCGAAAATTACACTTTAAAGTTGTATGAAGTAATATGGCATTAATATTTACTGGCTTTGTGTCGCTTTTCATCGTAAATTTGAAGTTCAATTCTCCTGTAATTCTGATCATAATTAATTTATAATCAGTGATATATAATTATTTATTCTTACTTAAATGGAACTCGAATTAGATAAAATCGCCATTATTTTTAAATCGCAGCAGATATCATATCACGATTTGTTGGGTAAAATTCAATCCTTTTCAGATCTTTACAAAATCGATAAAGGTGATCGGGTCGTGGTATTGTCTGAAAATCGGCCAGGCTGGATTTATAGTTATTATAGTATCTGGAAAAATTTAGGGATTCCTGTTCCGGTTGATTTTATGGCAACAGTTTCTGAAGTTGCCTTCATTTTGAATGATTGCAAACCAAAAGTGATCTTTTGTTCGTGTGAACGCAAGCAGCAAATAGAAGAATCCATCAAAATGGCTGCCATTGACACACAATTGTTTGTCATTGATGAATACGAAAATATTGTGAATCAAGCTTTTGCCACAAAGGAAGTGTTGACATTGACTGGTTCTGACGATACAGCGGTCATTATTTATACATCTGGAACCACCGGAAGTCCGAAAGGAGTGATGCTGACGTATTTGAACCTATTAACCAATGTGATTGCGGTTACAGATGAGATTCCAATTTATAAACACGATTCGAGGGTGATGATATTATTGCCGTTGCATCATGTTTTTCCGCTTGTCGGAACCATGATCATCACCATGCATATTGGAGCGCAGGTTGCGATCTGTCCGTCCATGATTTCCTCAGATATCATCGATACGCTTCAGCAAAATAAAATCACGATAATCATTGGTGTTCCAAGACTTTATGCAGCAATTCGTAAAGGGATTGTCGATAAAATAAATGCCAGTTTTGTAGCCCGACAACTTTTTGCTTTAGCTGGAAAGTTGAATTCAAAATCGTTTTCAAAAAAGGTTTTTGGAGCTGTTCATGCCAAATTGGGTGGAGCTGTTGAAGTGTTGGTGGCAGGAGGCGCTGCACTCGATCCGGCAGTAGGTCGTGATTTTCAAATACTTGGTTTCGAGGTGCTAGAAGGATATGGCATGACCGAAGCGGCTCCCATGATTACTTTTACAAGACCCGGCAGGGTTAGAATCGGATCCCCGGGCGAAGTGATGCCTGAAACAAAAATCAAAATCGTTGATGGTGAGATACTTGCTTCCGGACCAAATATCATGAAAGGTTATTTCAATCGTGTTGAAGAAACGGCTGATGTGCTGGTTGACGGTTGGTTATATACAGGCGATTTAGGCCGAATGGATGATGACGGTTACCTGTTTATTACCGGCCGGAAAAAGGAAATTATCGTATTGTCGAACGGGAAAAATGTCAATCCGATTGAACTTGAAGATGAATTATTGAAATCGGAATGGGTAAAAGATTGTGGCGTTTTCTTACATAACGATCAACTACAACTTGTGATTTTACCCGAGACAACTGCTTTCAGCAATGCTGATGTCTCAAAATATGAAGAAATAATCCGACGGGATCTGATAGAACCTTTGAATAAAAGTGTTTCATCCTATAAAAAAATCATGCGTTTTTATCTGACGGAGAATGAGTTACCCCGTACGAGATTGGGAAAATTACAACGCTTTAAACTTTCTGAGTTCGCTGTTCATCAAAAGGATGAACAGGAAGATAAGATTGATTTTATCCCATCGGCCGATTTTACCCTGATTGCCAATTATTTATTCGCCGAAAAGGGAAAGAAGGTGCTGCCAAAGCACCATATTGAAATGGATCTCGGGATGGATTCGTTGGATAAAGTTGGGTTTCAGGTGTTTTTGAATCAAACTTTTGGTGTTCAGTTGGAACCTAATAAAATGTTGGAATTCAAAACTATAGAACAATTAATTGAATGGGTTGAAATACACAAAATAAAATCGGAAGAGGCGAATGTAAATTGGAAAGATATCCTGCGCGAAAAAGTTCAATTACAACTTCCCGGAACCTGGTTTACAGGTCATTTAGCAGTTTTATTTTCAAAAATATTTTTCCATCTCTATTTCAGATTTGATGGCAAAGGCCAGTTGAATTTACCCGATGGACCATTTATCATCGCCCCAAATCACCAGAGTTTTTTCGATGGAATGTTTGTTGCCTCATTTTTAAATCGGAATTTGATTGGGAAAACCTATTTTTATGCCAAAGAGGAGCATGTCAAACAGTCATGGCTGAAGTTTTTAGCGAATCGCAACAATATTATTATCATGGATTTGAATCGTGAACTGAAAGAATCGATCCAGAAAATGGCTGAGGTGTTGAAACAAAATAAAAACTTAATTATTTTTCCGGAAGGAACGCGTTCGGGTGATGGCAAACTGGGTCAGTTTAAAAAGACTTTTGCTATTTTAAGTAGAGAATTGAACGTTCCGATAGTTCCTGTTTCGATTTCTGGTGCTTACGAGGCGCTGCCACGTGGGAACTGGTTTCCGAAGCCCTTGAAGAAGATTAAAATTGAGTTTTTAAAACCAATTTATCCTGAAAAACTGACTTATGAAAAGTTAAGTGATTTGGTGAAGAGTAAAATCCAATTAAATATGGATGCAAAAGAAATTTAAATATTTGTTAAACAAATAGATAAGTCGTATTTTAATCGTATAAAATAGTATAATTCATGTCAGGTTCAAATTTTGTAGATTACGTAAAGATATATTGTCGTTCGGGCAATGGCGGGCCAGGATCGAGGCATTTTCGCCGCGAAAAATTTGAGCCAAATGGTGGTCCCGATGGTGGTGACGGTGGTCGTGGTGGGCATGTTATCTTGAGGGGAAATGCCCAGATGTGGACGCTTTTGCATCTTCGTTATGCCCGTCATTTAATGGCTGGACATGGTGAATCTGGTGGTAAACAAACAAGTACAGGTGCCAGCGGAAAAGATGTTTATATTGATGTTCCGCTCGGAACAGTGGCAACGCATTCAGAAACCGGAGAACGATTAGCCGAAATATCGGAAGATGGTGAAACCTTTATTTTGGCAAAAGGTGGCCGTGGCGGGTTGGGAAATGATAACTTTAAAACTTCAACAAATCAGGCACCATCTTACGCCCAACCAGGCGAACCTTTTGAGGAATCCTGGATTGTAATTGAGCTTAAACTTTTGGCTGACGTGGGTTTGGTTGGGTTTCCAAATGCCGGCAAATCAACTTTGCTTTCAGTAGTTTCGGCTGCAAAACCTGAAATTGCTGATTATCCGTTTACCACGCTAACACCAAACCTGGGATTGGTAAGCTATTACGATTCAAAATCGTTTGTGATGGCTGATATTCCCGGAATAATTGAAGGTGCTTCTGAAGGTAAAGGTCTGGGATTGAGATTTTTGCGTCATATTGAACGTAATTCCGTGTTGTTATTTATGGTACCTGCTGACAGTAACGATATTAATAAAGATTATGAAATTCTGTTGGGCGAACTTACAGCATACAACCCCGAATTGCTCGATAAAGAACGTGTTTTGGCCGTTAGCAAAAGCGATATGCTTGATGATGAGCTTAAATCCGAGATACGAACCCAGCTTCCGGCAATTCCTTCTATTTTCATTAGTTCAATCACTGGTGAAGGAATAAAGGAGTTGAAAGACGTGCTTTGGAAAACACTGAATCAATCTTTATAAATCAAATAATAAAATATATTATTGAAATATAAAATCATGAAAATATTTGTCAAAAATACCGTCATTGTTCTCATCTTATTTTTGAATATTTCACTTTGGGCTCAGTCAGATTCTCTATA
>CANNKD010000080.1 GCA_947505205.1 Bacteroidota bacterium
TTATCGGAAGCTTTGATAACGCTAATTGTTTTTATTTTTTCATTAATTTTCTGTAAGCTGAGCATATTACTGACGGTATAATTTCGGAAAGTCGGATCTTCGTAATAAGCATCCTGATCACCAAAGGCCTGCTTATTTAATTCTATCAAAGTATGATAGTATTCCTTTGAACCTAAGGAATCAATATCTTTTGCTATATGTTCCAACATCTCGAGCATAATCAAAACATTGATTCCCATGCCATTAGGCGGTAACTGACAAACTTTATTTCCATGATAATCGGTCGAAACAGGTTCAACCCATTCACTGTGATGGTTTGTAATATCAAATGAACTGAGATATCCTCCGGCTTCTTTTACTGAAAGTTGCATAGCCTGATTTATTTTCCCATCGTAAAAACTTCTGAAACCATTGATTGATAAGTCCTTAAATAAATTGGATAAATCATGATTTTTAACTACGCTTCCTTTTTCAGGCAACTGACCATCAACCAGATAAGCGGCAAAAAACTGCGGATTTTTTGCCAATCTGACTGCTTCGTTCTGCATCCTTTCATACACTTCATCCCCGATGATAAATCCGTTTTCTGACGTAGAAATCGCGTCCTGTAGAATTTCTGAAATAGGCAAGAGTCCAAATTTCTGATACATTTCATTCCATGCATCTACACATCCTGGAACTGTAACAGAAAGTGGACTATCAGCATTTATATGATTAATATTCAGTCGTTTAAATAAGTCATTGGTAAGTAATTTAGGAGTTCGTCCGCAGCCATTGATTCCGAAAAGCTGTTCCGATTTTGAATCCCAGATGAGTGCGAACAAATCGCCGCCGACTCCGCCGGATGTTGGATCAATTACGCCCATCACAGCATTGGCCGCGATGGCCGCATCGATGGCATTTCCACCTTTTTTCAGAATTGAAAGCGCAGTTTGTGCTGATAAAGCAGAATTGCAAATGACCATGCCATGGTTTCCAAAAGCAGATTTAATACTGGAAGAATTTTCTATGAAGTTGACTTCATCTTCTTGAGCAGCAATCCATTGCGAAAAAAAAAAACATAATAATATAATCAGTATGAGAATTCTCATTTTTACATCGCTTCGTTAAGTGACTGAATAATTTTATCAATCGTCATGTCAATTTCATCAAAAGTAATCGTCAGCGGCGGTGCAATTCTAAAGGCATTATCACTGAATAAAAACTGATCCACAATCAAATGATTATTCTTGAAAATTTTCATTAACTTATTAATATTGATTATGTTGGAAACTTCAACGCCTAACATCAACCCGATTTGCCGGATTGTAACAATTCCGGGATGGTTTTCCAGTGCACGAACATATTTCTTAGCTTTTTCATCTGCTGTTTCAATCAGTTTTTCATCGAATAAAACATCCATCGAAGCGATTGCTGCAGCGCAACAGACAGGATGTCCGCCAAAAGTTGTGATATGTCCAAGCTCCGGATTAAAAGTCAGAGCCGACATTCTCTCTTTTGAACTTATAAATGCTCCCAAAGGCATTCCGCCACCCAATGCTTTTGCAAGACACAGAATATCAGGTACAATACTGAAATGTTCAAATGCAAATAATTTACCTGTACGACCCATTCCAACCTGTATTTCGTCAAAAATGAGCAAGGCTCCGGTTTCATTGCATTTTTCGCGCAATGCCAATAAATAACCCGGTTCCGGCAAAATGATACCAGCCTCGGCCTGAACCGGTTCGATCAATACGCATGCAGTTTTTTCACTTATTTGATTAATATCGTCAAACTGATTGAATTGCAACATTTTAGTGTCGGGAAGTAAAGGTCGGAAAGCATTTTTCAACAACTCATTTCCTAATAAACTCAGTGCGCCGGCAGTTCCACCGTGGTAGGCATTTTGAAAGGAAATCATTTCAGTTCTACCGGTGAGCCGTTTGGCAAGTTTCAAGGCGCCCTCGATGGCTTCGCTTCCTGAATTAACAAAATACACTGAATCAAGACTTTGCGGAAGATTTTCAGCTAACTTGGTGGCTAATAAAACCTGTGGCGACTGTGCGAATTTTCCATAAACCATCACATGCATATACCTGGTTAGCTGAAGATTGATTGCTTCTATAATTTTGGGATGCAAATGACCCGTATTACTCACTGAAACGCCGGAAACAAGATCAATAAGTTGATTGCCTTCCGAATCGGTTAAAAAAATGCCATTCGAACCAATAATTTCAATCGGATCGTTCACAACGGAAGGTAACCCAAGATGCATTTGGAAAAGTTGACGTGTTGTCAGCATAGATTTTTTTTACAAAAATACAAATATTAAAACATAATTTAATGCCTTGATTATAAATCACTTTGATGGAAATTAAAGATAAGTTCGATAATAATTATCCCATTATTTTTTAAATTTGTAATCGGTTGGATTTCTTTTCAGAAATTTGTAATCACAATTGACTTCAGATCAAAATGAAAAATAAGGTCATTATTATTACAGGTGCATCTTCAGGAATTGGGAAGGCATTGGCCTTTGAGGCATCAAAATTAGGAGCAAGATTGGTGTTGGCTGCCCGAAACGAAGAAAGTCTTAAAGAAATTACTGAACAGATTAAACTCGAAAATAAGGATGTAATATATTGTGTGACAGATGTTAGTATTGAAGGGGATTGCGAATATCTGATTAAAAAAACCATTGAGACTTTTGGTAAAATTGATATTCTAATTAACAATGCAGGTATTTCGATGCGTGCGCTGTTTAACGATACAAAACTTGATGTGATTCGTCAGGTGATGGGTGTAAACTTCTGGGGAACAGTTTATTGCACGAAATTTGCGCTTCCATATTTATTACAAAGCAAAGGATCTATTGTTGGCGTTTCATCCACCGGAGGTTTCATTGGACTTCCCGGTCGAACAGCGTATTCAGCCTCCAAATTTGCCATTCAAGGTTTTCTCGAATCGTTGAGAATAGAGAATACCAGAAACAATTTACATGTTATGATTGCCTGTCCGGGATTCACAGCGTCAAATATTCGAAATACGGCCTTAAACGGTGATGGCAAGCAACAAGGTGAATCGCCGCGTAATGAGGAAAAAATGATGACACCAGAGGAAGTTGCCATCTCTATCTTGTCTGCTATTAAAAAGAGGAAAAGAAACATTATCCTGACTATGGAAGGCAAATTATTACGCCATTTTAACCATATTCTCCCAAGTTTTATCGACAACACAATCTATAATGTGATGTCAAAAGAACCCGATTCACCTTTTAAATAGTTGTTTTACAAATAGTTTAGCGTTTATTTATTCTTCATAAGAGGAAACATTTTGTAATACACACCTAGTCTTAAAGAGCTCGAAAAGGATTGCGTTTCAATCATCTCCGGATTTTCAAAATAGGTAACCATTCCAAATTGGGCAATAAAATCGGTGAATACGCCCAAATGCTCCGAAATTGAATAGGTCATTCCGAAGCCAAATAAAAGCCCTGCATCATAAGTATTTACTACATCCTGAACCTGACCGATATAAATATTCCGATAATGTCCGGGCTCATATCCATATGCTGCGAACGGCAATCCTTTTTCGGGATCAATAAAAAGTTCTTCATAGCCATCCTGATACGATTGCATGGTCAGCGAAAAATAGCCACCCGTTTTGAACATAAAACCAAATTTCCCTGATAATTTATAAAACTCAAGATAGAATGGAAAAGTAAGGTAAAATGATTGATAATCTATCGATGACGTATAATAACATTCCCAGCAAATAAGCGAAGAAGTGTCAGAAATCTGTAACCCGTTGTTGTAAACCTGCAAACCGAAACCCCTCCGTTCAAACTCAATTTCGCTTACAATTGCGTATCTTGGATTAAAGAAATACTTGGCGAATGCGCCAGTCCTGAATCCGCTTTTATCCGAAAATTCATAAGCCGTATTCACTGAACTTGAGCCTCCAGTTGTAATACCACCGCTGGCTCCAAATTGCCAGCTTACTTTTTGTGCCGCTTCCTGCCCAAAAACAGTCATGCAACCCAGTAATAAAATCACAGAAAAAACATTTTTCATCTTAGGACAAGGTCTTTTTTATGACAAATTTAACCGATTATATTGTGAAAAGCTCAATTTTATAAGGTGATTTTGCATTTAGTCGGACTAACCTATTTTTTTTCGACATTTGTCAAAAATATAAATTTGACCAGATATTTTATCAGACTGGCTTTCGATGGAAGCAATTATCATGGATGGCAATCGCAGCAGAATGCCGTTTCCGTGCAATCTGAACTCGAAAAATGCTTGTCACTGAAACTTGGAACATCCATTAAATTAACAGGTTGCGGACGAACAGACACTGGTGTTCATGCCCGTGAATATTTTGCCCATTTTGATTTGGAACAGGTATTCGATTTCTCAGCCAAAACAGCATTTCTTCATACGATGAATCAGTTTTTGCCTTTGGATATCGTGCTTTTTGATATTTTTCAAGTAAATGACAATGCAAATGCAAGGTTTGACGCCATTTCAAGGACATACCGCTATTATATTCACCGGCAGAAAAATCCATTTATTGATACATATTCTTTGTTGCATTATGGCACCTTGAATCTAACGTTAATGCAAAAAGCCTGTGGTGTTTTATTTGATTATGAAGACTTTACAAGTTTTTCGAAATTGCATTCCAAAACTAAAACAAATTTTTGTCAAATCATTGAGGCGAAATGGGAAGAATCGGATGATGCTATTGTTTTTACTATTACAGCAAATCGTTTTCTGCGCAATATGGTTCGTGCAATCGTGGGAACCATGCTTGTTGTGGGCAAGGAAAAGCTATCATTGGATGATTTCAGAGCTGTTATTGAATCGAAGAATAGGTCAAATGCTGGATTTTCTGTTCCGGGAAATGCCCTTTTTCTTGAAAAAGTATGCTATCCGAAAGATATCAGGACTAAATTTGAAATTGAGTCATAAATGGATATTTTCGGTTTGAAAATTTTCAAAACAGAATAAAAACTCAGTATATTTGCTGAAATTAAATAGATTAACTCATTTATTAAATCAAAAACCATGATCGGATTTTCACTCGACGAACGTCAATTGGCAATTAAAGAGAAATACCGCGATTTTGCCAATCGCTGGATTATTCCAAACAGACTAAAATATGATAAACTTGCCGAATTTCCATGGGAAATAGTGAAAGCAGCTTATCGTGAAGGAATTATGAATGGTGCTATGCCGGCAAAGTTTGGTGGACATGATCACAGCATTTTCGATGGTGCGATAGCCTCAGAAGAACTTGGTGCTGGCTGCGTTGGAATCGGTATCTGTATCGATGCCAATACATTAGCGTTAACACCTCTTTATATTGCAGCAAATGAGGATCAACAAAAAAAATTCTTTGGAATTATCAATGAGCAACAAGCTGTAGGTGCTTACGCTTTAACTGAACCAAATGCTGGTTCTGACGTTGCCGGAATAAAAACTACTGCCATCAAACATGGTGATAAATATATTTTGAATGGACATAAGAGATTCATTACCAATGCTGAAGCCTCGACTTTTATAACTGTTTTTGCATTGACAAATCCTGAAAAAGGCGCCAGAAGTCTCACAGCTTTTGTGGTACCAACCGATTCACCAGGTATTGAAATGAAACCACATTTGGAAAAAATGGGTCAGAAAGCATCGGTTCAAAATGAAATTTTGTTTCATGATGTAGAAGTTCCTGTCGAAAACCGTCTCGGAGATGAAGGTTCAGGTTTCCCGATTGCCATGAGAACCTTCGACAGAACCCGCACCGGTGTTGCAGCATTAAGTCTGGGTAATGCCAGAGCAGCTTATGAAGCTTCTTTACATTGGGCTAAAAACCGTGTTCAGTTTGGAGCACCAATCACTGCAAATCAGGGAGTTAGTTTTATTTTAGCTGATATGGCAACTGAGCTCGAGGCGGCAAGGATGTTGACTTGGCATGCTGCATGGGCGTATGATAATGGTCAGAAATCGGCCGGAAAACTTTCAGCTATGTGCAAATTATATGCATCAGATGCAGGAATGCGTATCACTACTGATGCAGTCCAGGTGATGGGAGGCGATGGCTACAGCACTGAATTTGCAGTGGAAAAAATGATGCGCGATGCCAAATTGTGCCAGATTTATGAAGGCACGAATCAGGTTCAGCGCGTGGTCATTTCTAAAAGTATTTTGAAAGGATAAATCAAAATAGTCAATATAAAAAAAGAGGCTCTCAATCGGGAGCCTCTTTTTTTATTAGAAGTTGTAGTAATTATCTTCTATCAATTTATCTGCAATCCTCCGACGGGCATCTTTCACATTTACCGGTCTGATTTTGCATAAATTATGTATTGCCTTCATCATATCGCACTGATTTTCAGGATTTGCAAATGAAACAATGGCATCTTTACCTGCTTTATAGAGTATGAAACCAGCTTCATAGATCAATACATCCAGAATATCAAAATATACTGACATATTTTCCTTTATTTTCATATTTTCCATTTTCTTCACCCGCATTGTAGTCGCTTCAATGGCAAAAACCTGCATCATCATATCTGCCAGATTCATCATAACTTCTTCTTCTTCACCTATCTTACGACCGAAAGAATCAGAAATTCCATGAATGAGCATCAAAATTGCTTTTTTAAGATTTTTGATGATCGCTTTTTTCTCATCATAATAGGAGAGACCATCAATATTTTCACTTTCATGCATTGAATCGGAACAATTTCGCGCTATTTCGAAAAGATTGAAATCATTTTTCATACCACGCTTGAGTAATGTATCGGTAGAAAGTAACCGGTTGATCTCGTTGGTTCCCTCAAAAATTCGGTTGATACGAGAATCACGATAGGCTCTGTCAACCGGCGTTTCAGCAGAAAAACCCATGCCACCGTAAATTTGAACAGCTTCATCAACTACAAAATCCAGTGCTTCTGAGCCATAAACTTTCATCAAAGCGCATTCGATGGCGAAATCAGCCACACCTTCAATATTGGCTCTTCCATGTTCAATACCTTCTGCTTTCATCCGCAAGATATTATCCTGAATGTCTTTACTTGAGCGATAAACAGCTGATTCAGTGGCGAATGTGCGAACTACCTGCATAGCTAATTTATGTTTGATGGCACCAAACTCAGCAATGCTTTTTCCAAATTGTTTCCGCTCATTGGCATAATTTACTGAATGTAAAATAGCACGTTTTGCACCTCCAATAACAGTAGCACCCAATTTAATTCTACCTAAATGTAAGATATTCAATGCGATACGGAATCCTTCGCCACGTTTTCCTAACAAATTTTCAATCGGTACCTTCACGTCATTGTAGAAAATCTGACGAGTGGAAGAGCCTTTGATGCCCATTTTCTTTTCTTCAGGGTTCATCGTTACACCATCCCATTTTCGCTCAACGATAAAGGCACTTAAAACACGGTCGTTATCAATCTTCGCGAAAACAGTCTGAATATCTGCGAAACCACCATTGGTGATCCACATTTTTTGACCATTCAAAATATAATGTTTACCATCTTCTGATAAAACTGCTTTGGTGCGGCCCGAATTGGCATCCGATCCGGCACCAGGCTCAGTGAGACAATAGGCTGCCATCAATTCGCCTGACGAAAGTTTGGGAATATATTTATTCTTTTGTTCATCGTTTCCGTAATATAAAATAGGAAGTGTTCCAATTCCGGTATGTGCCATTACAGCAACTGAATAGGAGTAACCAGAACCCAAAGCTTCGTTGGCACGCATGATATTTAAAAACGACTGTTCAAAACCATCATATTTCTCGGGAATTGACAATCCAAGCAAACCAAGTTCACCGGCTTTTTTCAACAGCTGAGCCATCAATCCCTCTTCTTGTTTGTCGATGCGATCGAGATTGGGAAAAATTTCCGTTTCAAGAAAATCCTGACAAGTGTCGGCAATCATCTTTGTTTCTTCATCAAATTCTTCAGGAATGAAAATATCGTCAATATCAATTTCTTTAATAAGAAATTCACCGCCTTTGATCGTGGTTCTGTCAGTCATACGTTTATGTTTTAAAGATTTATGGCAAAAATATAGAAAATACGATTATTCCAATAAACAGAGGTGATGAACTCCTCTAATTTATAATCATTTTAGGTTTGTCTGTTCACCGATGTTGTGGATAATCTTTGGCAAAAAGATATAATAAAAAAGCAATCAATTGAATAACAGATTTTTAAACAATTGATTGCTCAAGCTTATTGAGAAAAGTCGAAATTTTTGGTGGAACTAATCTATCACCGGTTCTTCGATTTTTATTGAGATTTCAACTTTTTCTTCATCATAATCGATATGAATGATGCTTCCAGCCTGTATTTTAGTTTTGATAATTTCTTCAGCCAACGAATCTTCCACATATTTTTGGATCGCACGTTTTAGTGGTCTGGCACCAAACTGCTCATCCCAACCCTTTTCGACGATGAAATCTTTTGCTTTTTCACTGACGGTAATCTGGAATCCTAAGTCAATAACACGGGCATAGAGTTGACGTAATTCAACATCAATGATCTTGTGAATATCTTCTCGTTCGAGCGAATCGAAAATAACAATATCATCAATACGGTTCAGAAATTCGGGTGCAAAAGACTTTTTTAAGGCACTTTCAATCACGCCTGTAGAATAGGTAGCTTTGGCAACCTTTTTTGCTGCGGTGCCAAAACCAACACCTTGTCCAAAGTCCTTTAGTTGACGGGAACCGATATTGGAAGTCATGATCACGATGGTATTTTTAAAATCTACACGCCGACCAAGACTATCCGTTAAAACACCATCATCAAGCACTTGCAACAACAAATGGAAGACATCCGGATGTGCTTTTTCAATTTCATCAAGTAAAACGATTGAATAAGGTTTGCGTCTCACTTTCTCTGTAAGCTGACCGCCTTCTTCATAACCAACATAGCCTGGAGGAGCACCAACAAGGCGCGAAACAGCAAATTTCTCCATATACTCACTCATATCAATACGAACCAATGCGTCTTCGGTATCGAAAAGATATTTTGCTAAAACCTTAGCTAAATAGGTTTTACCAACACCGGTCGGACCTAAAAAGATAAAAGTGCCAATCGGTTTATTCGGGTCTTTTAATCCGGCTCTGTTTCTGCGAATCGCTTTGGCAACTTTTTTAATCGCGTCATTTTGTCCGATAACAGAATCCTGCAACTGGGTTTCCATGACAATCAGACGATCACTTTCATTTTGAGCAATTCGCTGAACCGGAACACCTGTCATCATTGCAACAACTTCAGCCACATTATCTTCTGTAACAAGTTCCCTTTGAAGTTTTGACTGTTCCTCCCACTGTTTTTTTGCTATTTCGAGACGTGAGCCAATTTTTTTGTCGTTATCACGCAATTCAGCTGCTTTTTCAAACTTCTGTTGCTCAATTGCTTTTGCTTTATTTACCTTGTTTTCTTCAAGTTCTTTCTCTAATTCTATAATTTCAGTTGGCACTTGAATGGTATTGATATGCACCCTTGCCCCAGCTTCATCTAAGGCGTCGATGGCTTTATCCGGAAGGCAACGATCTGACATATAACGGTTTGTAAGTTTCACACAAGCCTCAATAGCGGCTGACTCATATTTCACAAAATGATGATCTTCATACTTTTCCTTGATATTATTCAGGATTTCAATTGTCTCTTCCGGTGAAGTTGGATCAACCAGAATCTTTTGAAATCTTCGTTCGAGAGCACCATCTTTTTCAATATACTGACGGTATTCATCAAGCGTAGTAGCACCAATACATTGAAGTTCGCCACGTGCGAGGGCTGGTTTAAACATATTCGAAGCGTCAAGTGAACCGCTTGCATTTCCGGCTCCTACGATGGTATGAATTTCATCAATAAACAGAATGATATCAGGGTTTTTCTCGATTTCATTCAAAAGGGCTTTCATTCTTTCTTCAAACTGTCCACGGTATTTTGTGCCGGCCACCAATGAAGCTACATCCAGCATAAACAAACGCTTGTCGAACAATGCCCTGGAAACTTTCCGTTGAACAATACGAATGGCCAAACCTTCAGCAATAGCCGATTTACCTACACCAGGTTCACCAATCAGAATAGGATTATTCTTTTTTCGGCGGCTTAATATCTGACTGATACGCTCCAACTCTTTCTCTCGTCCTACGATCGGGTCGAGGCGGTTTTCTGCAGCAGCTTTTGTTAAATCTCGGCCAAAATTATCCAAAACCGGGGTTTTTGACTTTGAGTCTTCAGGCTTTTTACCACCGGGACGAGGCATTCGAGGCTCATCTTCATCCATCGGATCACCCGGTAACTCGGCTCGTGGTAATTCTTTTTTAATATCATCAGTTGCATTTTGATTATTTTGCAACGTTAGCTCCTTTTTGTAGGTATTAAAATCAATACCTTCATTTTCAAGGAGTTGAGTAATCAAATTGTTATTGATTTTTAAAATAGAAAGCAACAAATGTTCGGTATTAATCAAATCGCTGTTAAATTCCTTTGCAACAAGATATGTGAACTTAAGCACCTTTTCTGTTTGCTTCATCAACGGAATATTTGACAAATCGACAGCTTGCATATTGGGATTTCTGATAGAATCTTCAATTCTTCGTTTATAATAGTCGATATCAATACCAAATCCTTTCAGAATCTGAAGCCCTTTTCCATCACCATCACGGATCATTCCAAGAAAAAGGTGCTCAATACCAATATAATTATTTCCTAAACGCACAGCTTCTTCATGGCTGTACGTCAAAATATCTCTGACTCGGGGTGAAAATTTTGCGTCCATAGAATTACTTTCAATAAAAAATGTTTAAAATCTTGTTTAAAACGCTGTAAACTCGCTTGGTTTCTGCAATTATTGCATCAAAACAGATAATTACCAAAAGTATGCACAAAGATTAGTCCAAAAAAGAAATTATGTCAAAAATATTAACATTTTAATGTTCACATATATTTCAACTTTGCTTATCACATTGAAAAGCAATATTGATTTTTTGTATCTTTGCAATCGAATAAATTTAACCATAATATTTAGAATTTTTTGAATGGAAGAGGTTTTTGAAGGAGAGAAGATCGTTAAAGTTAATATCGAGAATCAGATGAAATCCGCCTACATTGATTATTCAATGTCGGTAATTGTTTCACGTGCTTTGCCCGACGTTCGGGATGGACTTAAACCTGTACATCGGCGTGTTCTCTATGGCATGCTTGATTTAGGTGTTTTGTCCAATCGTTCTTATAAAAAATCAGCAAGAATTGTTGGGGAAGTGTTGGGTAAATACCATCCACATGGCGATACATCTGTGTATGATGCCATGGTGCGTATGGCACAAGAATGGTCGCTTAGATATCCGTTGGTTGATGGACAAGGTAATTTTGGTTCTATTGACGGTGACAGTCCGGCTGCAATGCGTTATACTGAAGCACGTTTGCGTAAAATCGCCGAAGAAATGCTGGCAGACATTGACAAAGAAACGGTTGATTTTCAATTAAATTTCGACGATTCGCTTACTGAGCCAACCGTTTTACCTGCCGGGATTCCAAATTTATTAGTTAACGGAGCGAGTGGAATTGCCGTAGGTATGGCAACCAATATGCCGCCTCACAATCTTTCTGAAGTCATTGACGGAACCATTGCTTATATCGAAAATAGAGATATAACAATCAGTGAATTAATGCAATACATCAAAGCACCAGATTTCCCTACGGGTGGTATCATTTATGGTTTCGAAGGAGTTCGTGAAGCATTTGAAACCGGTCGTGGCCGAATTGTAATGCGCGGTGAAACAACTTTTGAAGAACACAGTGGTCGCGAATGGATTATTGCGACATCTATTCCTTATCAGGTGAACAAAGCCGATATGATCAAAAAGACGGCTGATTTGGTTAATGATAAAAAAATCGAAGGAATTTCCGATATCCGTGATGAATCAGATCGAACAGGAATGCGTATCGTTTACGAATTAAAGAAAGATGCAGTACCAAGTGTTGTGCTGAATAAGTTGTATCAAATGACTGCACTGCAAACATCATTCAGTGTAAACAATATCGCATTGGTGCATGGCCGTCCCAGGATGCTCAATTTAAAAGACCTCATTCATTATTTTGTTGAACACCGTCATGAAGTGGTGGTTCGACGCACGCAATATGATTTGCGTGAAGCAGAAAAACGCGCTCATATTTTGTTGGGATTGCTGATTGCTCTTGATAATATCGATGCCGTAATAGCACTTATTAAAGCATCAAAAACTCCCGATGAAGCCCGAAGCGGCTTGATGGAAACCTTTAAGCTATCTGAAATTCAAGCGCGGGCGATACTCGAAATGCGTCTGCAAAGACTAACCGGTCTCGAAATTCAGAAAATCAAGGAAGAATATGACGAAATCCTTTTGACCATCGCCAAATACAATGAGATTTTGGTTAGCGAACCATTGCGTTACGAAATTATTAAAAACGAATTACGTGTCATTAAAGAGAAATATGGTGATAAATCGCGTTCGACCGTTGTATATTCTCCAGATGAATTCAGGATTGAAGACGTCATTGCTGATGATTCTGTTGTCGTTACGATTTCGCATTTAGGATATATTAAAAGAACGGCATTAACCGAATATCGCCGTCAGACACGTGGTGGCAAAGGAGCAAAAGGTTCCGAATCGAGGGATGAAGACTTTATCGAACATCTGTTTATTGCAACGAATCATAATTATATGTTGTTCTTTACTGAGCAAGGCAAATGTTTCTGGCTCAGGGTATTCGAAATACCTGAAGGCACAAAAATAAGTAAAGGCAGAGCTATTCAAAACCTAGTTAATATTGATCCCACAGATAATGTAAAGGCATTTATCAATACTCAGGATTTAAAAATTCAGAGCTATATAGAGAACAACTTTATCATTCTCTGTACTAAAAACGGTATAATTAAGAAAACCAGTCTGGAAGCATATTCACGCCCACGCATAAATGGTATCAATGCAATTACAGTGCGTGAAGGTGATGTTTTGCTTGAAGCAAGATTGACAAGTGGCACTAGTGAAGTAATTATGGCTTTGCGATCAGGAAGAGCGATTCGATTTAATGAATCAACGGTTCGCCCAATGGGAAGAAATGCATCGGGTGTGCGTGGAATTCGACTTGCATCTGAACAAGATGAAGTGATTGGCATGATTTGCATTGAAAATAACGCATCTGATGTTTTGGTTGTTTCTGAAAATGGTTATGGAAAGCGCTCACATATTGATGATTATCGCATAACCAATAGGGGAGGGAAAGGTGTAAAAACCATCAATATCACCGAAAAAACAGGACCACTTATCTCAATCAAAGATGTAACAGATACCGATGATCTAATGATAATCAATAAATCAGGTATCATTATCCGCATTGCCATCGAAAGTTTACGATTGATGGGAAGAGCAACCCAAGGTGTAAGACTTATCAACATTCGTCCGGGAGATGAAATTGCTGCCGTAGCAAAAGTTACAGCAGATGTAGAGGAAGAAATTGAACAAGTTGAAAATCAAGAAACTAACGAAGGAGAAAACACAGAAGAGTAATCTTAATATTTGGTCTAATATTTGAACTAAAACCATAATTTAAAAGTAAAATTAAAATCATGAAGAAAATTGTAATGGTGTTCTTATTGCTTATTGCAACAACAGCGATGATGGCACAGAAATCTGAAAGAACAAATGCTTATATGTACAATAAGAACGGGCAATACGATAAAGCCCGCGAATCGATTGACAAAGCAATTTTGAATGAAAAGACCATGCTGGATTCAAAAACATGGATGTATCGTGGGATTATATATTTGAATATTGTTTTCTCTGATCAGTACAAATCGCTCGATGCAGACGCTTTAGCTAAAAGTCTGGAGTCGTTTAAAAAGGCGATGGAACTTGATCCTGAAGATAAAGAAAATCAGAAGATCGACATCATTCCACGCATAAACGCTATCAGCCAGCAATATTTTTCAATAGGGGTTGAAAAATTCAATGGTACTGAATTCAAATTAGCAGCTGAGAATTTCAAAACATCTTTTGACGTTTCAGCTATCATTCAAACTGTAGATACCATGGCAATGGAAAATACCGCTTTGTCGTATCTGCGTGCAGAAGATTATCCAAAAGCTATTGAATATTATGGTGTGTTAAAGAGTTTAGGTGTTGAAAAGCCTGATATCTACAAAAATATTGCTACAGCACAACGTAATATGGGTGATAAGGAAGGAATGAATAAGACTATTGAGGAAGGAAGGTTAAAATTCCCTGAAGATTCCGGACTGTTGCTAGAACAAATTAATGCGTATCTTGCAATGGGTCAGGGTGCTAAAGTAGTTGATGATTTGAAAGCACTGGTCGCAAAAGATCCTACAAATTATTCCATTTATTTCGTTTTAGGAACTATTTATGGAGACGATACCAAGCCTGAGATGTATAATATGGAGCTGGCGGTAGGTTATTATAAACAAGCCATCGCTGTGAAACCAGACTATTTTGATGCTATTTACAATCTTGGGGCATTGTATATCAATGAATCGAACAAAATACAAGTGAAAGCAAACCAATTGCCTTTGACTGAGACAAAGAAATATGATGAACTTACTGAGCAGGCAAATACAATTATCAGGGAGGCATTGCCATATTTAGAGACTGCACATCAAATGGATCCAACGAATGCGGAGACTGTGCAGGTGTTAAAATCTATCTATGTCCGTTTTAAAATGAACGACAAACTTGAAGAGTTGAACAAATAGGGGATTAATGAAGGCGAAGGATTGAAATGTCTTTCGCCTTTTGTTTAAAATATACAATTTAACATAATATAAATTATCTGACAAA
>CANNKD010000081.1 GCA_947505205.1 Bacteroidota bacterium
ATAGCGCAACTAAGCGAAAAAGTGGGCATAGGAGTCCGGCTTCAGATTGATTCAACGAGGGCGAATAAAACGGCAATGATCTTAGATCTAGTTCCTAACGGACCTGCAAAGGAAGCCGGTTTGCAGGCAGGCGATTTTATTCTGGAAGTAAACGGGCAAAGCGCACAAGATCTTGCTTTGCCGGAGGTGGTGAATAGGATCGTCGGTGATGAAGGCACTACTGTAGATCTGCTTATCGAACGCGATGGCACAACAAAAAACTATAGCATCGTGCGCAGAAAATATAAATTCGCTGATATTTTTTATCAGTCGGCAGTCGCTGATAATGATTTTTGTACTTCTCTGACCTCTCTAATGAACGACGCAGCCTATCATTTTGCAAATACCTCAGACACCAATCATTATGTGGATGAAAACAAAGCTTTTGGCCGAAGATTTTATGAAAGCAAAATAACAGTTCCCGGTGCTGAAAAGGTGTCGATGATAAATTCATTCGGAATGAGTTGTATCATTACTTTCGGACCATTCGCCAACACTGATGACGTAAATACAGCTGCAGATGAAATTATTGCCAATATACAAAGCTGTTTTCCTGAATATTATTATCATACAGTGATTGGAACAACCGGAAGCCACACCATCGAAATCGGTAAATTATATTCCAATGGTTTCGAATCTGCCATCCTTGAGCTATTCTCCGATTATTCCGAATCAGAAAATACGTATTCGTTAACCTTAAGAGTGAATGACGGAAAACCAACACGTTACTACACGATCAGCACACCGGCGCAAACCAGCAATTTTGCTGATGCATTAAGAACCATTTACAACGATATTCCAAACAAATATAGCAATGTGAAAGGAACAGAACATGAAATTCAGGGAGGTCTTTTCAGTTTAGGTTCGTCGTGGTACGAAGTAAGTCCTGTGCCCGATGGTGCCCATGATTGCAGCGTTTCAGAGGGTGGACTCAGTTTTACAAATGACTGTAATTGCAGGTTTTATTCAGGAGAAAATTATGAAGAAGCAGTTGATGCGTATAAAAGACTTTATGATATAACCTATGACGCTCTCGGCTCTGAATTTGTTTTTTCGTTCGAAATACCCACTCTAGATATGTCTGTTCCTGAAAATACCCAAGCGATAGTAGTTTTTGGAAAGAAAACGAAACGGTCGTTCGAATCCTTGCCGCTTCTTGCCATTGTATTAATCAAAGACACAGAAACTCATTATTCGGTAAATATGCTTTTCCATGATTTTGGATTCTGACGAACCAATACCGTGACGTTCTGTATCATTTTATTCAAAAACGGCCTGACATAGATTTCAATGGCCTACAAAGCCGCAAGCAATCTGCGCACCAAGCGCTGCATTGTTTTTAACCAGAGCTATATTGGCTGCCAGACTTTCTCCACCAGTTTTGTCGGCAATGGTTTTCAATAAGAAAGGCGTTAATCGTTTGCCGTCAATACCAGCTTTTGCTGCATCCGAAAGGGCTTCACGGATAAAGACTTCCATCTTTGGCAACGGCACTTCCATCGAAACAGGCACAGGATTGGCAATCAGCACCGAACCATGCAAGCCCATTTGCCATTTTGTACGAAGCAAAGCAGCAATATCCACGGGATCATCCATGCGCAAGGGAGATGAAAAACCGCTGCTTCGTGAGTAAAATGCCGGAAAATCATCCTGCCCGAAAGTAATCACGGGAACACCTTCTGTTTCGAGGTATTCAAGTGTAAGGCCAATATCGAGAATCGATTTTACCCCAGCTGAAATTACGGCCACATCAGTCTGCGCCATTTCAAAAAGATCAGCTGAAATATCCATTGTTTTTTCAGCACCACGGTGAACCCCGCCAATTCCGCCCGTTACGAAAATCCTGATGCCGGCCATGGAAGCGATGCGCATGGTAGCGGCAACAGTGGTAGCACCTGGAAATTTTTTGCTGATTACATAAGGCATGTCGCGCAGACTAACTTTCCACACATTTGCAGTGTTTCCAAGCATTTCAAGCTGGGCTTTGTTTAAACCTACACAAAGTTTCCCATTGAGAATAGCGATGGTGGCCGGAATGGCTCCGTTTTCACGTACAATGGTTTCCACTTCCATAGCTGTTTGAATATTAAGCGGATACGGCATTCCATGAGCGATAATTGTCGATTCCAATGCGACAATTGGTTTGCCATCTGCAAGTGCATCTTTGATTTCAGGATGTATGTTTAAATAATCTGTTGTGTTCATCATTGTGTTGTTCTATTCTAAGTTTTTTTCGAGGAGTGCAGCGCTCAAATCAATTTTGATTGCCCCTTTTTCCTGAAGCACCAATGCAGCCATCGCATGCCCGTATCGCACACAATCATCCGGGTTTTTATCCATCAGCCAGGCATGCACCCAGCCAGCCAATGCGGCATCACCAGCACCTGTTGTGTCTTTCACTTGCACATCTGGTGCAGAAAGTTCAAAGCTGTAATCTTTGCCATAGATGCATGATCCATTTTTACCGTTTCTCACCCAAAGAAATTTCACACCACGATCGAGTATCTG
Organism: Bacteroidota bacterium; assembly: GCA_947505205.1. Taxonomy (GTDB): domain Bacteria; phylum Bacteroidota; class Bacteroidia; order Bacteroidales; family F082; genus CAJBPB01. The sequence goes on from CANNKD010000081.1 coordinate 2,548, forward strand.
TTGAACCAAAACTTCGGTTTGTTTCCCGCTGCTTTGTCCGGTCATGGCAACCATTTCATCTTTATTTGGTGTTATCAAAAGTGCATTTTGCAAATCACTTTTTTGCAAACGTGCGGCCTTTGGCACTGAAACAGGTTCGATGATGCATGGAATATGTTCTTCTCTGGCAAAACCAAGCAGCCAGTTTAAACTTTCAGTACTCAAATTACAATCGATAAGCAGTAAGGAAGCATTTTTTAAAAAAGGAATCTTATCCTGCAGAAATTCCGGTGTGATAAGTGTTTCAAAATGGCTGGAAACTGCACCGGCAAATAACTCACCATTGGGCGAAAGTATCGCCACAAATCGGCCGGTATCAATGTCATTCACCACTGATTGTGCAATACCAATACCATTTGACTGACATTGTTCCATGAGCCAATTACCTTCAGGATCATTTCCAAAATGCGAGATCAGTTCGACATTATTTCCAAGTAAAGCCAGATGATTGGCAATATTGCAGGCAACACCACCGGAAGATCGGTAAAAAATTGCAGGGTTGGAAGTGCCACGGATAGGTTGCTCCTGACAATGATAACTCTCATCGATCAGTGCAGCACCCACACAGACAACCAGCTTTTTTCTCATGGAATAAAAGTAGAAATTCTCCTAAAATCTGAATACTGAAGTGATTTGATGATAGACTTCGCTTTACCTTATGATGCAAGTACAATTAAACCCGATTCATTGTAAAATCAGACTATCTATCATTAAATGAGTGCGTAATTTAGCGTGATAAATCAGCAATCAGATCTTTTTTATGTACAATTAAAACAGGGATAGGTGAGTGATTAACCATTTGTTGGGTGAAAGTACCCGACCAAAGGTTCGACGGAATAGTTTCCTGCACATCCATTACACTGATTAAATTTGCTTTCACCGACAATGCATATTCGAGCGTAGAATTGGCAATATGATTGGTTTCAAAGATTTTCTTTTCAAATTCTATTTCATTTTCAGATAAATAAGTTTCTACCTGTTTCACATAATCATCAACCCGCTGACGTATTTCATCAATCGTGGTGGTATGCATCACTAAAATATGAATTTTTGCATTGAAATATTTAGCAATCAATGAAGTAATTGGAACCTTCTGCCGACTTTCCATTGTACTGTCAATTGACATGACAATATTTGAAATAGTTTGGTTTTTATCGACGTTTTCACGTATGGTAATAACCGGTCGTTCAGTAGCAACAACCACACGAAAGGCATTGCTTCCAATCCAAAACTCTTCAAAACCAGAGGAGCCATGTGTTCCGACCACAATCAGAAATGCATCGATTTCTTCGGCTGCATTTACAATCTCCTGATAAACTTTTCCTGATTTTACAAGATATGAAATGGATTTTTCCCCCAAAGCATTTTTGTAGGTTTCTACCAACGCATTGAAGCGGCTGATCACCTCAGCGACAATATGCTCCTGATCGACACGAAATATTTCTTTTCCATTTTCAGGCCGATTTACCCATATCATAACAATATTTGCAGATGCCTTTTCTGCAAGTGAAACAGCATGTTCAAGCGCATTGATTGAGCAGGCTGAGAAATCGATTCCGACTAGAATTGTCTTATTCATAATATCATTGTTGTTTAATAAATTCAAAGTTAAAGATAACGTAAAATTAAGGCAGAATCTTATCTTTTATCACAAAAGCCTGCGAATAAAAGGGTAAAATCTTCATTAAATATCCCTCTGCCTCAATTCTATTTCTGAAATTTCCGATTCTTACACGATAATAGGGTGCTGCATAGGATAATTCTACGCCAACTTCAGGATAATTTACTGTAAAATTGTCAACCACTGCCCTTCCACGATCAACAGCATCATTACCCGAATCCATAAAAATCTGAATTTTATATCCATCAACGGCAGGATGAGTCGTTTTAAACTGTGTGTGAATCATTAAAAGCCGATCAATACGTGGATCCTGAATAATTTTTATACTACCATTCGTTTGTGAAAAAGTATCAAATTGAACCAGAAGCAGTCCAAAAAAAATCAGATTAAACAGTAGCCTTTTCATTAATTTACACATTATTAACTGATTGCACACTTAAAACAGGAACAGGTGCATTGTTAATTAATTGCTGCGCATAAGGTCCTAAAAGCATGCTTGAAGTTGGGCCACCTTGTTCGGTCATCATTGCTATCAGGTCAATCTGATTGGCTTCGGTATAGTGTAAGATTGAACTTGTCACATTTTCAACTTCCAATTCACTGAAAACATAACGGACTCCTTCATTTTCGAGAAACTTTGATGTCTCGATACCGTAATTTTTCATGCGGTTTCTGATGACTGAAATAGGCGAACTCTGCATAAGCAGGATGTGAATTTCAGCATCAAAAGCTTTGGCTATTTTTGCTGCATAAGGCAATTTATGCTTTGTGTCGGCTGAATTATCAATGGGTAAAAGAATTTTTTTTAGCTGGCTATCGATTGCATAACCAAGACGAAGTGAGATAACCGGGCAAGGGGCGCTTGCCACGATTCTATAGGCATTACTTCCAATCCAAAATTCTTCATATCCGCTTGTGCCATGCGTACCTGCAAATATCAAATTGGCATTGATTGTGCGCGCAACCGAAGAAACTTCAGTATTCACTTTCCCTTTTCTTAAAAACGGATTGATCTTTCCGTGATGCACCAAAGGTTCATATTTTTCAATAACCTCATCGAAATGCGTTTTGGTTTCAATACGCAAATCCTGATCAATATTATAAAGATGATCTGGCGTACTGGTATTATCAACCCACACCAAACTGAGGTCGGCCTCCATCTTATTTGCGAATATAATTGCATATTCTAAGGTATGGAGGGCGTTTTTCGAGAAGTCGAATGCTACCAAAAAGTGTTTCATAATATGCTTGTGTTATTATTATTTATCTAATAATCAAATATATACAATGCATTTATGGATAACGCAGCGAAAAGTGTTGCCCACATCTAATCCGCCGCTAATTTATATATTTTATTGCATAAAGCAAGCGGGTAAAATTCAATGGTTTATTCTTATTTTTGCCTTTCAATCCCATTCAATGAATAATCATCTTGATCCCACCGGTTCTGATCTGTCGAAAGGCGAAAAGGAAATTGAAAAGACCTTACGGCCTGATGCTTTTGAGAGTTTTGCCGGACAGGAGAATATCGTCGAAAATTTAAGGGTTTTCGTTAAAGCCGCCGTCCAACGAGGCGAAGCTCTCGATCATGTTTTATTGCATGGCCCTCCAGGATTAGGAAAAACGACGCTTTCGCATATTATTGCCAACGAATTGGGAGTTGGAATAAAAATTACATCCGGTCCTGTACTTGATAAACCCGGTGATTTAGCTGGTTTGCTGACTAATCTGGAAGAAAATGATGTGCTTTTTATCGATGAAATCCATCGTTTAAGTCCGGTAGTTGAGGAATATTTGTATTCGGCCATGGAAGATTTCCGCATCGATATCATGATCGAAACCGGACCAAACGCTCGCAGTGTGCAGATCACCCTGAACCCGTTCACACTCATTGGCGCCACTACCCGATCCGGTTTACTCACCTCACCGCTCCGATCGCGTTTCGGAATCAATTCGCGTTTGGCCTATTACAATCACGAAACATTAACCGGCATTGTCAAACGATCGGCATCTATCCTTAAAGTAAATATTACTGAAGACGCGGCTTTCGAAATAGCACGGCGCAGTAGAGGAACGCCACGTATTGCCAATTTACTGCTTCGTCGCGTGCGCGATTTTGCTCAGATTAAAGGAAATGGAAATATCGACATTGAAATTTCTAAATATGCATTATCCGCACTCAGCGTTGATAAATATGGCCTCGATGAAATGGATAACCGAATCCTTTTAACCATCATCGACAAGTTCAAAGGCGGACCGGTTGGTATCAGCACGATTGCTACGGCGGTTGGTGAAGAAGCCGGAACCATCGAAGAAGTTTATGAACCTTATTTGATTCAGGAAGGCTACCTGATGCGCACTCCACGAGGTCGAGAGGCAACCGATATTGCATACAAACACCTCAATAAATCCCGTTTACCTCAGCAAGGCAGTCTTTTTACAGAATAAGAATCAATGCAATATGATGCCCGAAAATGCAGGTGAGACCTTAGCTGAAACCGTTAGAAAAAAAGCGCTTGAAATGGGTTTTGCTGCCTGCGGTATCAGCAAAGCATCTTTTTTGCAAAACGATGCACAATTGATGGACGAATGGCTATCGCATGGTTTTCAGGCAGATATGTCATATTTGGAAAGAAACAAAGACAAACGATATGATCCAAGATTGTTAGTTGAAGACAGTCGATCAGTTGTGAGCGTTTTGTACAATTATTTTCCTTCGGAAAAATTGGTTGAAGAGGATAATTATAAAATCTCGAAATATACTTATGGTACTGATTATCATATAGTTATTAAGGATAAACTTCAAGAATTATTTCAATTCATCAAAGCCATTGAGCCTGCATTAAGCGGAAGAATATTCACCGATTCAGCACCCGTACTCGACCGTGCATGGGCACAACTAAGTGGCTTGGGATTTATCGGTAAAAACACCTGTTTGATTCATCCACGCAAAGGTTCATTTCATTTTATCGGGCATCTTATTATTTCCATTCCTTTGGAATCCAATAATATACCTGTTAATGATTATTGTGGAACCTGCACCAGATGCATCGATGCTTGCCCAACAGGAGCTTTAGTTGCTGCACATGCGTTGGACGCACGAAAATGTATCTCTTATCTGACTATTGAAAACAAACTTCCGTTTACCGAAAATTATTCACTCAACGATTGGATTTTTGGTTGCGATATATGTCAGGATGTTTGTCCGTGGAATCGTTTTGCAGAGCCACATTCTGAGCCGCTTTTCATGCTTTCTGAAGAAATAAAATCGATGCGCAAAAGCGATTGGGAAAATCTTACTGAAGAATCATTCAGCAGAATTTTTAAAGATTCTGCCGTTAAAAGAGCAAAATTCAGTGGTTTAAAGCGGAATATCGAGGCGGTGAGAAAAGAAAGTAAAAGTCAAAATGTAAATTGAAATTTATGTCATTTATTTCAGACTTCCGAATTGGTAATATAAGTTCAGCTGAAGAACATCATTAAACTCTCCGTATTTATTTCTGTTGTAGCGATAAACATTCCCTTCAACTTCATTTTTACGAATGGAATTTATTGAATTTGAAGTTCTTACACCAACAATCCATTTTTCATTTAAAAAATATCTCACACCAAAAACAGTATTGAAACAAACCTGTTTCCAATCGTCGTAGGTGCTTTCCATATATTCTTTTTCCTCGTAATGCGACAAAAGGAAACTTGTCGATAGTCCGGCCTCAAACAAAAAGTCTTTGTTTCGGTATTGGTAAATTAAAGGTAAATCGACATAATTTAGCCGAAGCAGATATTGCTGAAAATCTTCCTGATAGGTTGTGTCGTTATAGCGAGATCCTTTTTGAATATAATGCAGTTCCATCTGTAAGCTGCTTGTTGGATTCAAATCGAGCGACACGAAAAAACCACCGGACAAACCCGCCTTATGAAAACCTGAATAGCCATCGCCAGCCACCTGCGAAGAGACGAAACCAAACATCATACCACCTTTAAATTGTTGAGCTTCAGTGTTTTGTAATATAACGAAAAGGAAGATGGAAAGTATAAGTTTTTTCATGGGTTCATTTTACGAATAAACAAATGTAGTGAATGAAATCATATTGATTCTACTATTTCATTAATAAGATAGGGTTTTATACATGGATAAAGATTATTTTTACCAATCAAAAAGTGAATAATAATGTCTGAACAGCCTAATTATCGCATTTTACTCGTCGACGACGAGTCGGATGTACTTGAATTTTTAAGCTATAATCTTAAAAAAGAAGGGTTTACTGTTTTTATTGCATCGAATGGTGCTGATGCTTTAAAAAAAGCAATTTCCGAAACGCCACACCTGATTGTGCTTGATGTGATGATGCCTGGCATGGATGGAATTGCAACCTGTGAAGCAATCCGATTGGAACCTTCTTTAAAAAATACGCTCATCGTCTTCCTGACTGCCCGAGGTGAAGATTATTCGCAAATTGCCGGTTTCGAAGCCGGTGCCGACGATTATGTTACGAAGCCGATCAAACCAAAACTATTGGTTAGCCGCGTGAATGCGCTTTTGCGCAGGCATCAGGAAACATCAGATCCAAAAAACAACCTCGAGCTAAATGATATTGTTATCGATTCAGAGAAGTTTTTGATCATCAATAAAGGCGTGGAATTAATTTTGCCGAAAAAAGAATTTGAACTGATTCGCCTGCTCGCTTCAAAACCAAATAAAGTATTTACCAGGGAAGAAATTCTGTCGAAAGTTTGGGGTGATGACGTGGTGGTTGGCGATCGAACCATCGACGTACACATTCGCAAGATTCGTGAGAAAGTTGGGATTGAAAATATAAGAACTGTTAAAGGTGTTGGATATAAATTTGAAACTTAATGTTTTTCAATAAGTTATTTCACGAAACGCGATCCATCGCACTGATTACTTCAGGTGGAAATACAGTATTTCTTACAATATTCCTGGTTCTGGTCCGGATTTTCATCATTGAATTTGAATGGTGGAATATTCTTGTAATGGATCTGCTTGTGTTTTTTTCAGGGTTTTTCTTTTTCAAGTATGCTGCTGACGAATTTATCTATAAAAAGATAAAACTCATTTACAAAACCATTCATTCTTTCCGTTCCGCAAAGGAAAATGAAATGACTGCAGGCGCAAAAAGAGAATCATTAGATTCAGTTAATCAAGCTGTTATAGAATGGGGCGCACATCAAACTATGGAAATTGATGAGTTGAAAAAATTAGCTGCTTACCGCCGCGAATTTCTCGGAAATATCTCACATGAGTTGAAAACACCCATATTCAATATTCAGGGTTATGTGCTTACTTTATTAGATGGTGGCCTTGAAGACGTAACGATCAACCGGAACTACCTTAAAAAAACTGAGCAGAGCGTTAATCGGATGATTGCCATCGTGAAAGATCTGGAAGAAATTTCAAAACTTGAATCGGGTGAATTGAAACTGAATCTGCATCGGTTCGATTTGATCGATCTTTCACGCGATGTGCTTGCTTTTCTCGAAATGAAAGCTGCAGATGCCAACGTCATGATCAACATCGAAAACAAAACTGATGGCTCAGTGGTTGTGAAAGCCGATAAAGAACGTATTCGTCAGGTTCTGATCAATTTAATTGAAAATGCCATTAAATATGCCGATAAAACTGAGAACAAAGTTATCGTGAAATTTTTTGATATGGACGAAAAGTACCTGATCGAAATAAAAGACAACGGACGCGGCATCGCTGAAGAAAACCTGCAAAGGATTTTTGAACGGTTTTACCGAACCGACAGAGGTCGATCACGCGAAAAAGGTGGAACCGGACTCGGTTTAGCGATTGTAAAACACATTATCGAAGCGCACAAACAAACCATTACCGTCAGAAGCCAACTTAATTTGGGAACAACTTTTTCGTTTACTTTATCGAAAAAATAGCTATTTCTTACGTTGAATCGTATATTCAACCAATTGATTGAGAGCCACTAACGATTCAGAATCCGGAAATCCAACCAAACACTCATTAGCTTTATCAATATAATCCTGCATCACTTTTTCGGCATATTCAATACCGCCCGATTGCTTCACTTTGTCGATGACAACAGCAACTTTATGTGGATTAGTTGAGTGGTTTTTAACGATATTAATCAGATGCCTTTTCTCTGAACTGGAGCAATTATTCAATGTATAAATCAGTGGCAAGGTCATTTTACGTTCTTTGATGTCGATGCCGGTTGGTTTGCCTGTTTTGCGACTGGTTTCATAATCGAAAATATCGTCTTTTATCTGAAAAGCAATGCCGACATTGATGCCAAAATCACGCATTTTTTCAACCAATTCGGGCGATGCGCCTGCTGATGCTGCACCAACAGCACAACAGGAAGCTATCAACGAAGCTGTTTTTTTGCGAATGATTTCGAAATAAATTGATTCCTCAATATCGAGTCTTCGCGCCTTTTCAATTTGTAACAGTTCGCCTTCGCTCATCTCCTGCACGGCGTTCGAAACAATCCGAAGCAATTCGAAATCGTTGTTATTGAGGGCTAATAACATGCCTTTTGATAACAGGAAATCGCCAACTAATACCGCTATCTTGTTCTTCCACAATGCGTTAATAGAAAAGAAACCGCGGCGTTCGTTGGAGTCATCCACCACATCGTCGTGCACCAAAGTGGCCGAATGTAACAATTCAATCAGCGTGGCAGCCCGTAAAGTCGATTCATTTGGCATCCCACAAATATTGGCTGAAAGCAATACGAACATGGGTCGCATCTGCTTTCCTTTCGTTTTCACGATGTATTGTGTTACCTTATCGAGCAGCGGAACAGTTGACCGCATGGCAGCCTTGAAAACAACCTCAAATTGCTTCAGTTCCTTTTCAATCGGTTTTTGAATTTCGTTTAAACCTGCCATAATTTTTGGTGATGAATCAAATGCAAATATACGCGTTTAGGTCTTATTATGGAGAATCTTCGATTTTCAGAAGCGATGTTTTGAACTCAGGATGTATTGGTTTGATATCCAACAGTTATGGTGAATGGGGCAGTTCAGTAAGGTGTTTATGCTTGGCGAAGAAACTGATTTCGAAAAACTAAACTGTCTGCCAGCACTAAACCACCAATTTCTTGTAAGTACTGTTTTCAGCTACCCTTTTCTGTCGATATTAGTTTCGGTGTTGTATGTCATTCCTTATAAAATTTTGTAACATAATATTTGTCGTCAAGCTTAACCTTTACAACATAAATGCCTTTGCTCAATAATGAAACATTTATTTTATGTGTTTTTGAAGATTTCAGCATTAATTGTCCGATTGAATTATAAACTTCAATTTCGACTTTTTGTGAGTACGTTTGTGTTTCAACGTTCAATTCTTTTTGTGTTGGGTTTGGGTAAACAAGTAATTGATTATCAGTACTAAATTGACTTCCAATTGAAGTAAAAACTTGTACTATTTCAATTAAATGATATCCCGGCAAGAGTATTGTTGAAGTTTGCAAAATTCCATTTGTGTCTGTATTAATAGTTGAAACAATAACTCCATCTACTTTAACATAGTATGGTCCGATACTTAAATCAGCTGCAAACATCCCAATAGTTCTGCCGCCATTTACCAGATTAAAAGAATGATAAACAATTTCTGTGTCTGCATACGCTGAAAAGAAATACAGCGTGTCGTTCCAGTCAGCACCAACAGAATTGCTGTTTTGCAATGCTATACCGCCCACAACAGAACTATTGGAATTGTCACCAATAGTAATTGTATGTAAATAAACAACCGAATCGGTAATTGTCATGGGTCTTACTTCAATTCGCCAACCTCCTGGGGTGTACAAACTGGTGTCGGGAGTAACCAAAGGTGGATAATTTACACCATCAACCCAATATTCATAACCAAGTCCGCCAATAAGTTTTGTCGTTGTGTTTTCGGGCAATAATGTGCGAATTGCAAGATTTCCATTGCCATTTGTAGCTGTATAATCTTTGCCATTGTAAGTTTCAATATGTCCGGCAACTTCTGTATTTATAATACTTCCACTCATTACAGGGTGGTTTGCAAAATGCCCTACCCATGCAATGTCTCGTTGATTAGTGGCAATATTATTTAAATGAATATGGTCAACTACAATTACTTTATTAGGATTAAGATACAATAATTTTCTGCGAAAAAAATCTAACTTAGCCGGATCATATGACAATTGTGCATCCGAAACATGGTATGTATAATTATTGCCCGAAGCATATTGTATCCATTCCCCCCTTTGGTTCTGCGGAAGAAAAATATCATTATAATTTTGCAAAGCAACCGATTCAATTTGCCCGCCATCGTTTGACGCAGGATTGCCGAAACAGGTATAATTGTCCGTAGAATCATACACAAAAATACTGTTGTGAGCAATAGTTCTTTGGTAGTAGTTATTGTAATGTGTGCCTCCATAAGTGTCGTAATAACCTGCATCAATTAACAATGGCTTGTTTTTGAAAATTGTAAATGAATTATTATCCCGGTGCTCATGGGCAGCTCTTTTGCTGGGCGAGTTAAAGAAGGTTACCATGGTGCTATTGTTATTCCACGAAGAACGGCTTACGGATAAACCAACTTTATCTGCCCACCAATTTAGCGGATTATTTGCTTGAGTAACCACCGGCATAGTAAAATCTTTGTACAATAGTTTTGCGTATTTATCCATCGTGTTACCTGTAAAGGCTGGTTGCGAATAATACTGTGCCATCCATAAACTGCGCGGATCGTTGAAGAGACGTGCATGTAAATATATTACCCTGTCGGGAATAAACCTTGTTTCACCATCACCCAAATGGATGGATTTTTCATTGGGTTGAATAAAATAAATATATTGATTAATGCTGTTTTGCACCCAGGCTAAATCGGTATAGAAATTTTTATTTGTGCCAACCCGCATATTCTCAAACAATTGAAACTGGTCGGTTAGCGACCACATAGAATATGCGGCGCCCCAATTCCATCCACCGTCATCATCACGATAATAGGTCCAACAAGGAATAAAACCATTTATATGTTTGTCATAAACATATTCGTACCATTGATTAACAGTGTCTTGCTGTAATAACGATAAGCCGGATGCCTGGTGTAAAACCAATGCATTTTGATTGCAATAAATATTATTCCATGTATTATGACTCGAAACATAACTCGTTCCGGCACCAGAATAGATATAGGTATTCATAAATTCCCTATTCATTATATAAAGCGATTGTGCTAAAGAATCTCTGAGAGCTGTTGGAAAATCGTAATAACACCAATCAAGAAATAAATCACCACATGAACTCATTTTGCGTAACAAATCTTCTTTGGGAAACCATGCCAAATCATTAAAATCAGTTGTGTTAATGGTGTTCATAACTTGTCTTGCAATAAAGCGGCAGCGCTTTAACTCAAGAGGGTCGTTTGCTAATTTAAATATTAAAAGTGATAATTGTGCCTGATCATCAGCCCATTGTGAGTTCCAGTCCCAAGTCCAAAGCGTTGAATCCGAGCCTAAAAGATACAGTTGAGGGTCGTTTATCCACCAACCGTTGTATGCCGTTGTGATGTTATTAAAAGTGTTTTGGCAGTCGCCAGCAACAATAATGTTGGCTTGAAGCCAGGCAATTCTTGTCGAGTCGGCATAAATCCTTGGTCTATTGGTATTTATGACCGGATATTGTGCATAAGCAAAAGTTATGTATGTCAACAATATTAAACTGAGTAGGGATTTTTTTGTCATGATAATACTGCATCATTCATAATTTGTCATTAATATTGGCTACAAATCGCTTCTCGACGCCAACAGGTGTATATTTTGTGTTTTATTGTTGTTCCAATAAAATCATTTACAAATATACTGATACTTAATTAGTAATCAGTTGGTTTATCCCAGTCATTTTAATATAGTACTTTTGTAAAAAATTTATTTCATGCCCGTTTTCCTTTTTGATGAATTGATTATTGGTCCTATCCAAAGTCGTCGCCTTGGTAAGTCGCTGGGTGTTAATCTTTTGCCAACACACGCCAAACAATGTAGTTTTAATTGTATTTATTGTGAATGTGGCTGGACAAAAGGAGGAAACGCGCTGAAAATGAAATTACCCACCGCGGATGAAGTGATCGAAACCCTCGAATCGCGTTTAAATCAACTCATTGGCACCGATCAACACCCTGACAGTATTACATTTGCCGGAAATGGTGAACCAACCATGCACCCGCAGTTTGCCGCAATTATTGATCGTGTTATTGTGCTGCGAAACCAAATCTTGCCTGATGCCAAAATCAGTGTACTTTCGAATGGGAGTATGTTACACAAATATCCTGTAATCGAGGCCTTGCAACGGATTGATAACAATATTCAGAAATTGGATGGCGGAAACGAAGCGATTATTAAGGCAATAAATATGCCTCTTAAAGCATTCAGATTGAAGGAATATATTGAACAACTGAAACGAATCCGTAAAAATCTGATCATTCAAACACTATTTTTACAAGGCCTACTCGATGGCAATTACATCGACAATACGAAACCCGAAGAAGTGAAAGCCTGGTTAAAAGTGATCATGGAAATCCAACCTCAATCAGTGATGATTTATTCTTTGGATCGCGACACACC
>CANNKD010000082.1 GCA_947505205.1 Bacteroidota bacterium
GAGCCTTCTTCAATTTTATCCATCAACGCCTTGTTGGCATCAGGATAACTATAGCCGCCTGTAACAGTCACACGTTTATATGCGTCCGTGTAAATCTTGCCAACATTCATTTCAAAACGCGCTGTATCAACTTGTTTCGACAGAGTTTCAGCCTGATCGAGGTGCAGATTACCGTTGCCGTCATCAGCTATAAAAGTGATTTCGTTGCGCCAATTAGCTGCATTTTCAGCATTAGTTACAATATAGCTTTGAATTTTGTTTACCATCGTTTGGGCATCATCCAAAGTCGAAACAGGCAGTCGGCCTAAGCCCAAATCGAGCGTGCCGGCCATATTTTCTCCTTCATCATTTTCCATCAATCCAAAATAATCATCGCTCAGAAAACTGCGTGTTTCGATCAGTGAATTTATAGATTGATAGGTCGGTACAAAGTTTGTGTTATCTAAAAGTCTATCTTTATAATCATAAGAGGCATCACCAACAAACAATACATATTTTAAGTTTAGATCACTATTCAGATAAACCATCCGTATGAAATCACGGATTGCGGAAACATCAGGCGTTCCACAGCCGAATTCATTGTAAATTTCTTTTGTTTCTATAACCGTGCAATCCAAGCCGTCATCATCAAAATGGAGGTTTTTAATTGCATTTGCCTGTTCACGAAACTTATCGTAGCTGATAATCAGCATTTCGGTATTGCTAATGGCGTGAAGATTCTGATTTGCAACAGTTTGAAATGTGGAAACGTTCTTTGTCATATTTTCATCAAAAAGCACGTATTCCCTCAAAGTATCCGTCTCAACTGTAAACTTAATGGAGTCAGAAGTGTAATCAAATTGTTGGGTTTTAGGTTCCAACGGGTTCGTAATATCCCATACTCGCAGGTTTTGACTGCCTCCGGAAACACTGAATGTGCTTATTTTATTGGCTCCTTTCGACTCTGGATTGCGAAAAAACAAAGTCGAATTTTCGTATTTCAGCCAACGCCAGGCATTCAACCGCAGGTAATTAAGCCAGGCAAGTGAGCTTCCATCATGGATAAGTAATGGGATTGAAATATGTAAATTGTCGGTAGTACTTGAGAAAAAAGCCGTTTTGTTGCTTTCACGTCCATGAATTTGGCTATCTGCGGATAGTTTTGCAATAAGAACTGAATCAACAACGGTTTCGTCATTAGCCGTCACACTATAATAAGAATCTTCGGCAATGGACCGGCCAACCATCTCAATCCTCAGATAGATATCTCGTTCTTTCACCAGATTTAGGAAATTGAAATCAAAGTTTTTGGTCGTTTCGTTTATCGAAAACTCATCGCCATACCATTGTCTTCCTGATAACATAAGGTTAACAGAATCAGTTTCATGATATTGATAATCAAGAAATTGATTAAAATAATCATTCGGCTGATTGGTAGATTGTGCCTTTGTTTCAATCCGTTTTCCATTTATCTGAAGGTTGAAACAAACAAAATAAAATGAGGTGTCGGAATAAGGATTGATTGCGTGTTCGAATCGGGATGAAAAGACATTATAAGTCCATTTTGTTTGACTTTGACCATAAAAAAGAATGTAGTCATCGGGGTTGAAAACGCCATCTTCCTGTCCTGAAACATAAATATTGTTTTCGAAAAGGTCATCATAACGGGCATCGGCATTTCCTTCGGGCAGCATGCCGTTTCCATTGAAAAATATTCCTATTTTTTTGGGATTGATGCTTGAAGGTTCGAATCCAAACCCAATAATATCGTCGTAATTAATTTTATAAATGCCTGTTTCAGTGATGCTTAATTTAATCCAGTTGCCTTTGTTAAGAACTGATTCTGTTGAATAAACCGGATCATTGTTATCAAAGTTAGGGTTGTGGTTTTGCGCCTTAAGCTGGATAACAAAAGAAGTAGAGCTGAAAAGGAGGAAAAGGAAAATATATTTTGAAAGTCTTGAAAACACCTTTAGATCGAAAAAATATTGCATACTTATTTGTTATTACCTTATAAACAGCATCTTAGATCGTTCTTCGCTGCTTTCTCCATTTTCATTTGTCACAAAAACGCTGTAAATATACAAACCTTCTCTCACAGCACGGCCTCCATCTGAAGTGCCGTTCCATTTTATTGGTTCGCTCTGAAAACTGTTTCCGGTAAATTGTTTGTTGATTTTTTTAACTAATTGACCAGTCATATTGTAAATTTTAACCTCCACTTTGAGTTCATTGCCTGCCTGATTGTGATCGAAAAGAATATTTGTTTCGTTCACGAATGGATTTGGATAACTATGCAGATTTTCGAGAGCCATTTGTCCACTTTCAACTACGATAAATTCAATGGATGCTTCGGATGAATTATTGAAAACATCCCACGCCTTTAATGTTAAAGTATGAAGTCCGGGATTCAATGCCGGAAATTTATATTTCACTGTACCAGAGGTACTTTCATTAAGGTCAGCTTCGTAAAATCCGTTCAGGATTGCTTCAGTATTCGTTGCTCCTGTGATGGTTGCATATATATCATGTCCAATTCCGATACCGGTTGTGTTGATTCCGTTTTCGTCACTGAGCTGCGCCAATAAAGTCGGAGTTTCGTTGGTTATATCACCACTTTGGAAAGTTGTATCATTCATAAAGAGTTTAATAACCGGTCCGTTATCGTCAGTAATTGCCTCATCATTGAATCCACCAATAATGATATTTTCGTAATATCCATTTGCATCCGTTTGATAATCAGTTGCGTAATAGCTTATTCGTCCAGTACCATAATTGTATGCGATATCTTTGGGAAGCATAAATGAGAAAGTGAATTGTCCGTTGACAATAGCTGCCTTACCTTTGTAAATCAGGTTGTTTCGAAGAATATAGGTGTAAGGCGTACTTTGATCGCCATAGGTTACAAATTCTATTGCTTTATCATACACACTTGGATAAACTACGCCATTGTAATTGTTAATCGGCTCATCGAATTCATCGGTAACAATACCACTCACTTTCACCACATCATAAGCACGAAGCGTGTCGTAATGGTCTCCGACAGCAATATCATTGATGAAAGTTGTATTCACATTTAAAGTTGGATAGGACAAATGCAGTGCCGGGTCACCCAGCAAAATGAATTTTTTATCATTGTCGTCTCCATTCAGTTTCGATCGGCGAAGAACATC
This sequence comes from Bacteroidota bacterium, assembly GCA_947505205.1. Classification (GTDB taxonomy): domain Bacteria; phylum Bacteroidota; class Bacteroidia; order Bacteroidales; family F082; genus CAJBPB01. The sequence continues at coordinate 3,153 of CANNKD010000082.1, forward strand.
TCCAAAAGCTGGGTATTCACCATCTTGTTTCTCAAAAATATTGTTTTTGTAAATTGCCATGTTCAGCGTGAGGTTTGCTGAAGCATACGTTGCGCGTGATGTAGTAAACATAGAAATGGCGCCTCCTTTTGGATTCAGAATTACCAATTCACCTGCAGAAACTCTTGTTGGATCGTCATAACGGCTAAATTCACAAGTTGCGGTAATGAAAACCGGCAACATATTGAAATTGCTCCAGCTATTGATGTTTGCAATCTCAAGATAGCGTTCATGTCCCCAGCCAATTTCACCGCCATGACCGGAATAATTCATAATCAGACTACCTTTTTCCATTCGGTTGTTTATCGCCTGATTCATATCAGGTGCTTTTTGACCGCCGGTGGTGGCAATTTGTTTGTAAGAATCCAGGTATATCTTATCTATATTCAATGCTTTATGATCATTGGCTAAGAAATCAGATAGAATCTCGGCATCTTTTAAATGGAGGTTACTGTCTCCATCATCGGCTATAAAAGTCACCTGATTTCGCCATGATCCCATCACGACCTCTTTCTTTTGTGTATAATTCGAAACCTTATCAACCATTTGGCTGGCCTGTTCAACGCTTGCAACAGGAAAACGGCCTATGCCAATATCAACAAGGTTATAACCCGTATCACCCTCGTTTTCGTCCAAAAAGCCAAAATAATCATCGCTGCCGATCGAGCCAATTAAATCAAGCGATTCGATGCTTTCCCATGTTGGAACGAAATTGCTGTTTCCGCCAATTCGGTCTTTATAATCGAACGATCCGTCACCAAATAACAGTAAATATTTTAATTCACGGCCAGGAGTGCTCGTTGAATAAAGCTTTTGCGCGAAATCCCGAATAGCGGTAATATCCTGAGCACCCGATGAAAACTCGTTGTAGATTTTTTGAGGTGTCGTTACAAAAACTACCAGATTGCTTTCGTTACGGTGAATTTCGGCTAAACGTTGCGCTTCAACAATGAAATCAGGATGTGAGATTATAAGATAATCAATGTCATTAACTGCGTGAAGATTTTGATTTTCAATCTGTTCGATAAATTCAGTAGTTTTAAATACGCTTCCGTCAAAAGCGATAAATTCATGTGTGGTCTGCGATGTGGACTTGAAACTGAGTGTGTTGGACTGAATTTCTGTACTTTGAATAAATGGCTCGACAGGATTACTAATATCCCATATACTTACTTGGTTGCCGGCATTTTCGAGATTATAGGCAATGACATTATTGCTTTGGGTTGTGTTTGGATTCCTGAAAGACAGTTGGCTGCCCGAAAAAATAAGTTTACGCCAAACATTTACTTCGATATAATCGAGCCAACCACGGCTTGTATTTGCGGAACGGTTAAAAATAAGCCCAACTTTTACACTTGATCCGGATGGTTCAAAGGATGATTTTGCATTTCCGGTTGTGGCAAAAGTGTAGCCCGTTGCTGTAGTAGAGCGAATTGGAATGGTTTTTTTAACGACATCGTCAATCGAAAGCTGAAAACTTGCTCCATTCATGGTGCGACCTGCAACATAACAGGTGACGATGCCGGTCTTTTCAGGAATCAAATTTGGGAAATCAAATTGATAATTTTTTGAAAGGGAAACGTCAAATAAATCGCCAAACCAAGTGCGGCCAGTATTTGTTAAATTATTCAAATCCTGATCAATAACCTGATAGTCAGGATATTGATTTATCGTTGTGAGAGGTGTTCCATTTTCTGAAGCTTTGGCCTGAATTCTCTTTCCAACGCCATTGTCAAGGGTCAGAAAAACATTCGCATTGTCATCATAATAATGATTTTGATGTGAATACGTTTCGTCGAGTTTGCTATAAACCCAAGTGGTTGGCTCTTTTCCGTAGAATAAAATATAATCGGTTAAATCGAAAATGCCGTCGCCTCCATCTTCAACCTGAATAGCCATTTCAGCAAGATCATCAATTCTGGGCTCGCTGTTATTGGTTGGAAGTAGCCCGCCTCCGTTTCCAAATAAACGAATATTTGCAGAATTGATGCTTGTTGCACTAATTCCCATCGACTTTAATTCGTTTCCTGTGATTTTATACATTCCACTTTCCTTGTAGCGAAGTCGATACCATGTTCCGTTCGCCAACATGGATGAATTAGCGAAACTGCGAGATTTGTTTGAGCTTTTCTCTTTTAGGTCTTCAATATTAGTGTTGAGTTGGCATGAAATTAACTTCTCAATGATTTTTTTAGTCGGATTATATCTTAATGTTGCGATTTCGGTTCTAAGCAAAAAATTACCTCGTGAAGTAAGGATTGTTTGTGAAACGGTAAAACAAGTGTCTAATAATTCTTGATCAATTAAATTATATTCTTGATTATCAATAGGTTTTGAAATAATGTTTGCTAAACTTGCTGATACGTTTAAATGATGATCGTGAACCTGATCAAAACAGACATAATGAGGTATTTCCGGGTTTTTTACAGAATATTGCGCCTCATCGAAATAAAGTCTGACAAGGGTTTCGTAGCCGTTAATTTGAAGTGTATCAGGTGTTTGCCATTCAAGTGTGATTTGCTTAGTTATGGAATTCGTCGAAAAAGCAAAAATCGGGAACAACAGTAGGAGGATGAAAGAATATGATTTACACATATAAAAATTGAGGTTATCCTGTTAAATGTCTGAAATCGTGTGAACTATGATTGTAATTAAATTCGAACATCCACTTTTTATCATAAAATTACTAAACACAGTTTGAGTGAAATAGTTCGCCAAATGAACGCAATTTAATTTTTTTTATTATCAATAGTGGAATTTGTTGGCAATAAATGCTGTAGTTCAGAAAAACTCCGTATTATTGTGGTCTGAAAAGGGACCCTAAATTGAGAATAAATACATGTCGAATAAAGTAATATTCAGTACTTTACTGTTGTTTTGGGTTGCTATTTTCCAGGTAAAAGGACAGGATCCTGCCTTCTCACAGTTTTATGCCAATCCACTTTTTTTAAATCCGGCGATGACAGGTAACACCGAATGCGCACGAATAGCACTCAATTACCGCAACCAATGGCCAGCATTATCAAAAGCGTATGTTACCTATAGTGCAAGCTATGATCAGAATCTTAGTTCATTAAATAGTGGTGTCGGATTAATGCTGATGAATGATGTTCAGGGAAATGGCATATATGCACGTACAACTGTTGGCGCATATTACGCTTACAATTTGCAGTTGACAAAAGATTTTGTGTTAAATTTTGGCGTAAAGGGTGCCTATTATCAGGAAAAATTATCGGGAAATGACTTAACGTTTGCCGATCAGCTTAATATGACCACAGGACAATTTGATGGTGTTTCGGCAGATGTACCTCAAAAGACAAACCTTACAACCATGGATTTTGGTAGCGGACTGCTTTTAGGATATAGTAATAAAGGTTATTTGGGTTTTTCGGCTGATCATCTTACTGAACCAAATTTGTCGTTTTATTCAAATGGAACTGCAAAATTGCCCATGAAATTGACAATTCATTCAGGTGTTTCAGTAAATTTAACACGTGGTGGATTGGGTTCTGATAATCCGGAAGATCTTGTCATTCAGCCTAATATACTTTATCAACAACAAAATGCTTACAAACAATTGAATGTAGGTTTTTATATGTCGAAATTTCCTTTCATCTTTGGGGGCTGGTATCGCAACAATTTCTCTAATTCCGATGCTGTAATGTTACTGGTTGGTATTACTTACAACAACATCAAATTTGGATATAGTTACGATTATACAATCTCACAATTGGGCGGTAGTAGCGGCGGCGCACACGAAATTTCAGCTTCCTGGGACTTTTGTATTTTAAAAGAACCACCAAGAAGAAAGATCAGGACAATAAAATCGCCCATGTTTTAGTTATTATTTGAAAAATCAGAATAAAAACGTAGTTGAACAATGTTTAGAATGAAAAAATTGAATTTAGCTGCAACCGTTCTCGTCGGTGCATCACTTTTTGTTTCCTGCCAGAAAGAGGCATCCAACACTACAGGTTGGACATATAATGATCCAGCAATGGGTGGTTTTGAGGTTGCAAGTTCAAAAGAGCAAGTTACCGGACCCGGTTTAGTGGCCATTGAAGGCGGAACCTTCCTGATGGGAGGAACTCAGGAAGATTTGCTCTATGATTGGAATAATATGCCGCGGCAGGTAACGGTTTCGTCATTTTACATGGATCAAACAGAAGTGAGTAATCTCGATTATCTCGAGTACATCTACTGGTTGAATCGTGTTTATGGACAGAATTATCCGATGGTGGTTCAAAAAGAATTGCCTGATACATTGGTGTGGCGCGATCGTATGTCGTTCAACGAACCCATGATCGAAATTTATTTCCGTCATCCTGCCTATCAGGATTATCCTGTGGTTGGTGTAACCTGGGTTCAGGCAAATAATTATGCTAACTGGCGTACCGATCGTGTGAACGAAATGTTGCTGATCAAAGCCGGAATACTTGATTTTGATCCTGCTCAAAAAGATGATAACAACTTTAATACCGAAGCTTATTTAGCCGGACAATATGAAGGTTTGGTCAAAAATGGCAAGGAAAACCTCGATCCTAATGGCACTGGTGTAAGATCTGTGCGATTTGAAGATGGCTTGATGTTGCCGAAGTATCGCCTCCCGACAGAAGCTGAATGGGAATATGCTGCATTGGGTTTGATTGGAAATACAAAAAACGAACGCATAGTTGAACGTAAAGTTTATCCATGGAATGGAGACGGTTTGCGTACCGATGATAAAAAATATTTTGGAAGTTTTGTTTCTAACTTCAAACGTGGCTCAGGTGATTATATGGGTGTTGCCGGAAGTTTGAACGATGGGGCCGCTTTGCCTGCTCCTGTAGGATCATACTGGCCTAATGATTACGGATTGTACAATATGGGCGGTAACGTTTCAGAATGGGTATTAGACGTTTATCGTCCTTTGTCACACGAAGATGTTGCCGATTATAATCCTTACCGTGGTAATGTTTTCAAAAACAAAAAACGTGATGCAGAAGGTTTCATTGCTCCGAAAGATTCATTGGGACGCATTGATTATGTAGATGTTACTGCTAAAGAAGCTGCAAACCGCAAGAATTACCGTCAGGCTAATGCTGTAAATTATGGCGATGGTGATTTTATGTCATCCATTCAAAGAGATTGGAATAACGTTCCGCCGGATCAAAATTTAACCGGGCAGATGTATCAATACGGCATTACTTCTTTGATTTCTGACAAGGCACGAGTTGTTAAAGGTGGTTCATGGGCTGATAGAGCATATTATCTGAGTCCGGGTGTACGTCGTTTCTTAAACGAAGACGAAGCTTCTTATTCAATCGGTTTCCGTTGTGCAATGAACAAAGTAGGAAGTTCTTTGGTGAAAAAATAATTTTTCTATTGATATTAAAAAAACCCCGTCATGTTGATTATGGTGGGGTTTTTTCATGCTAAAAACTATGGATTCAGTAATTCAAACGGTTTATTCTCTTTTCCTTGAGAACCGCTCGGTTTGTACCGATTCACGCAAAGTAAAACGGGGTGATTTATTTTTCGCATTGAAAGGTGATCATTTTGATGGTAATCTTTATGCGCAACAGGCTCTTGAAAAAGGAGCCGTCTGTGCCCTAATCGACGACATTTCACTACAGGGAATGGATCGAATGATTTGGGTTGAAGATGTGTTGAAAACGCTACAGTTGCTGGCAAATCATCATCGTAATCTTATGAAAGCCAAGGTAATCGCTATAACAGGAACCAATGGAAAGACTACGACTAAAGAATTGATTGCGAGTGTGTTATCAACAACTTTTAAAACGATTTTTACGCAAGGAAATCTAAATAATCACATCGGCGTTCCACTGACTTTGCTTTCAATAAATGAAGAAACTGAACTGGCAGTTATCGAAATGGGGGCCAACCATCAAGGTGAGATTAGGGCATTGGCTACTATTGCACAACCGGATTTCGGAATAATCACCAATATTGGCAAAGCCCATTTGGAAGGATTTGGTGATTTCACCGGAGTAATCAATGCTAAAAGTGAATTGTATAATTACATCGATGATCATGAAGGAAAGTTAATTGTAAATATGGATAATCATTTGCTTAATACTTTGTCTGCTAATATTTCGCGGTTTACTTATGGCTCTGATTTAGAAGCGGACGTTTTCGCTGAACTCATTTCTGTCGATCCTTTTGTGAATCTGCGTTGGGAATACAAAAACAATCATGCTGTTGTCCAAAGCAAGCTGATTGGAGATTACAATACCGAAAATATGATGGCAGCCATTGCGACAGCTTGTTATTTTGGTGTTGAAAAAAATAAAATAAATGAAGCCATCGGGAATTATTTGCCAACGAATAACCGATCGCAACTCATTGAAACAAAGGACAATAGAATTATCATGGATGCATACAACGCCAATCCGGTGAGTATGCAGGCTGCCATCTATAATTTCAGTAAATTCATCAATCGGAAAGCCTGGGTGATTATTGGTGATATGCTTGAACTTGGTTTGGAAAGCGATTATGAACACGCTGAAGTATTGAAATTACTCACCGATCTCGATTTTGAATATGTTATCATGGTTGGGAAACATTTTGGGGAAGTTTATGGCGGCGAAGATTGGTTGCATTTCGAGAATGTGGAATTGCTTAAAAATCATCTGAAAAAGCATCCAATCACCCGTTGTGACATACTCGTTAAAGCCTCAAGGGGAATTGGTCTGGAGAGGATTTTGGAGTTATTGTAATATGAATCAATCAGATACATACTCAGTCATTGGTTTGATGTCAGGTTCGTCGTTAGATGGCCTCGATTTGGTTTGCTGTACTTTTGTTTTGAAAGATGATGCTTGGCAATATGAAATTGAAGCTGCTGCATGTATCCCGTATCCTGAAAATATTGCTTATGAATTGAAATCTGCTTTTTACAAGAGCTCCACTGAAATTGCGCAACTTGATGTGGACTATGGAAAGTTTCTTGGACAGCAGATTGCCAAATTCATTAAAAAAAACAATCTTAATCCAGATTTTGTTGCGTCTCACGGACATACGATTTTTCATCGGCCTAATGAAGGTTATACACTGCAAATAGGTGATGGACAATCAATTGCTGATGTAACCGGAAGAATGGTCATCAATGATTTCCGAACCTTGGATGTGAAAAAGGGCGGGCAAGGTGCCCCGCTGGTTCCCATTGGTGACCGTTTATTGTTTTCCGATTATGGAATTTGCCTCAATATTGGTGGAATTGCAAATCTATCGTTTGAGAATAAGGAAGAAAGAATTGCCTACGACATCTGCATTGCAAATCAGGCATTAAATTATCTTGCCAATCAAGTTGGTAAAGAGTATGATGAAAATGGTGATTTGGCAAGCGATGGAGAAGTTTATTTACCACTATTACGGCAACTTAACTCATTGGAATATTATCAAAAACCATTTCCTAAATCATTGGGTCGCGAATCGTTCGAGCGTGAAATTTTGCCATTGTTACTTCAGACTGAAATAAATGTGAAAGATATTATGCGAACTTTTGTCGAACATATTGCGATTCAAATAGTTGAATGTATTGAGAAACTGCCATTATCAAAAATGTTAATCACCGGCGGAGGTGCTTTTAATCGGTTTCTTGTTGAACTGATTGGCGTGAAAACGAAACATCAGCTTATTGTGCCTGATTCTCTTACTGTCAATTTCAAGGAATCTATCATATTCGCATTCTTAGGTGTTTTACGTTTTCGCAACGAAATCAACTGCCTGAAGAGTGTTACTGGCGCCATCGAAGACAGTTGTTGCGGCCTTATTCATATTCCAAAAGTATAAAAGTTAGATTCAGTTCATTTTCGTTTATAAATGCTATAGTTTTGCATATATGATACTAAAAAGGACGAATGAAAGTTATTTAAGTTCTAAAATAGGTTTAATTTCAAAAAACGATCAATAATGATGTTATTCACAATTCTATTACAAGCCCAACAAGCCATGAATGATCTGGCAGCCGGAGCTTCAGTATTATCTGATAAGAACACGGAAATGTCTCTTTCTGTTTTGGATCTGACGATAAAAGGTGGTTGGATTATGATACCAATAATCTTGAGTTCCTTTATCGCAGTTTATATTTTTATTGAGCGATACCTTGTTATTTCGAAGGCTTCGGAGAATGACAAGAACTTTATGAATAATATTCGTGAGTTTGTTCGCGCAGGAAAAATTGATTCTGCATTGGCGATGTGTCGCAACAACGAATCGCCCATTGCGCGCATGATTGAGAAAGGGTTATCGCGCCTTGGTCGTCCGCTGAACGATATCAATACTGCCATTGAGAATGTTGGCAATCTGGAAGTCAGTAAGCTCGAGAAAGGTGTTACAGCGCTGGCAACGATTGCCGGAGCAGCACCGATGTTAGGATTTCTGGGAACAGTTACCGGTATGGTTAAAGCATTTTATAATATGGCACAGGCGGGTAATAACATTGATATTCAATTACTTTCGAGTGGAATCTATGAAGCTATGATTACTACGGTTGGAGGTTTGATCGTTGGAATTTTGGCTTATGTTCTTTATAATATGATCGTTTCCCGTATCGAAAAAGTAGTTTTTTTATTGGAAGCACGTGCGCTCGAATTCATGGATCTTTTGCATGAACCCGTTCGATAAATTGTCAAATCTTTAAAAATATAAATTATGGCGGTTAAAATGCGCATTAAACGGAGTAGTGAATTCAGTATGGCATCCATGTCAGATCTGGTTTTTCTTCTTCTCATTTTCTTTATGATCACTTCCACTTTGGTGGCTCCAAATGCCGTGAAGTTGCTGCTTCCTTCAAGCAGTAGCAAAACCATGTCGAAACAAACGGTTACTGTTTATATAAATGATAAGTTTGAGTTTTTTGTTGGTGAAGTAAAAACTCCTGAATTAGAATTGGAAAATAGGATCGCAGCAAGTATTCAAAATGAAAACGAAGCGACGATCGTTCTGCGTTCGGATAAATCTGTTCCAGTGCAATATGTTGTAAACGTGATAGATGCTGTGAATGAAATCAACAATAAATCTGATAAAAAACACAAAGTAATTTTAGCAACATCGCAGAAGAAATAATGAACCGGTTTGACAAAGACAAGCAAAAAGGTATTTTGGGCACGATTTTATTTCATGCTTTGCTGTTGTTTTGTCTGTTTTTTCTTGCCTTGAAAACGCCTTTACCGATACCGGCAGAGGAAGGTGTTGAAGTTGATTTAGGCTATTCTGCGGATGGAATGGGGTTGATTCAGCCCGATATTTTGGCAGACCAACAGCCAAAACCTACCCGGGTTATTCAGCAGCAGGATGAAGAAGAAAATTTTGTCACACAAGATATTGAAGATGCGCCTCCGATTGTAGAAAAGAAAAAAGAAGTTCCCAAACCCATAAAACCTATTGAAAAGGTTGTTCCGGAAAAAGTGGATAGGGCTGAACCTTCTGAAGTTACAGAGCCTGTAAAAGAAGAACCGAAAGTCGATCAGCGTGCATTGTTCAAAGGAAGTGGAACAAGCACACAATCAGGTTCGGAAGGAATAACAGGAAAGCCTGGTGATCAGGGAAATCCAAACGGTCTGCGTGATGTGAAAAGATATGAAGGTTCAGGTGGAACCGGAAATGGACCGATGGTAAGTTTGGGTGGCAGAGGTGCAAAGTATCTCGATAAACCTTCAACTGATGTAACAGAACGCGGCGAAGTGGTCGTAGATATTTGGGTTGATAGGAATGGTAAAGTTACGAAAGCCCTGGTTAGTCCAAAAGGAACGACAATTGTAAACTCTCGATTGCGGGAAATTGCGGTGCAGGCCGCAAAAAAATCGACTTTTGAAGCCGATAGTAAGGCTGAAGAAATTCAGAAAGGTACCATTACCTATTCTTTCATTTATTAAAATATACTGTCAAATTTCAGATCAATTTTGCTAATGTTGTTTGTTCTAACTTGTTATAAGTAAAGGTTCTGATATCTTTAAAAGTACCACGAACCAAACATGCAGATTCATCAGCACAATGTTCACACGCTTGATAATATTTTTCTGATGTGCAGGCCAGTAAAGCGATCGTTCCTTCAAAAAGCCGCACAATCTCCAGAAGGTTTATCTGCTCAGGACTTTTGACCAAATAATAACCTCCGTTTTTTCCTAATTTACTTCCCAAATAGCCATTTTTCTTGAGTTCGAGTAAAATTGACTCCAAAAACCGTTTGGGAATATGTTCACTTTCGGCGATTTCAGTGATGGATAGAATCTTTTTGTTGTATTCTTTTGCTAATTTAATCATAGCAAAGATTGAATATCTGGTTTTTTGTGTGAGCATAATTATCCTATTTTGCTGATATACCTGAGTTTATCTATGTCAATGATGTTAATCCTTTTTCCCTCAATTTCAACGATTTTCTCATTCTGCCATTTTGATAATGTCATAATTACATTTTCCGGAGCACAACCTGCAAATTCTGCAATTTCTTTTCGCGTCAGGTTAAGAATAAAATCGGAACTGTTGTAGACTTCTTCTGAGAGATACAATAAAATATCTGCAATTCTGCCTTCTTTTTGTTTGTAAGCCAGGCTGATAAAGTTAATTACTGCCTTTTTAAACATTTCCGATGCAAGTTGAAAGAGCATGATTGAGAATTTTGCATTCTCCATCATAACACTCAGAAGTACTTGTGAATCAATGAAAAACACTTCACAATCTTCCACGGCGACAAACGAAAATAAATTATTGTCTTTGTAAAATAAATTTGCGCCGCCTAATATTTTAGGAGCTGAAACAATGGTCAGTATGAGGTTTTTATTTGACTCATTCTCATAATTGAATTTCACCATTCCCTTTTCAAGATACACAATATGGGTCGATAAACCACCTTGTTTAAGGATCGTTTCTCCCTTTTTGAACCTAAGCTTTATGGAAGATTTATCTATTTTGGCGAATTCTTTTTCGGATATAAATTGAATGGCGACTCGTTTTAGCCAGTTAAAGTCTGATTTTTCCATTAGGTAATAGGGTATTATGGTGATACTTATAAAATTATTGTTAAATATTTAACACTTTTATATTAAAATTATCATGCCTAATTATTAAAACAACCATACAAATATACACTATATCAATAGATATAAATGATAATTTTGTTATTGTATTAACAAATTCTACAAAAGCGATGAAAAATCTCTCTATAATCTTTATTTTACTATTGATTTTATTTATTAGTGATGGATTGCAAGCACAGTTCACCATTGATGCACAGTTACGTAACAGAGCTGAATTTTGTGATGGTTACCGAAAATTGGCTGCTGAAGGCGCAACTCCGGCATTTTTTAATTCGCAGCGAACGCGGTTGACATTTGGGTTTGATTCGAAGAATTTAAAATTAAAATTTACACCTCAGGATGTGAGAATCTGGGGTGAAGAAAAAAATATTTCATTTTCCGGAA